>CAMODE010000013.1 GCA_946611235.1 uncultured Caryophanales bacterium
GCAATAGCAAGAGATGATGAAATTAAGAAATTGATATTAGTACTTCTTACTCCAGAAAAGAGCGCTGTACTAGTAGGTAAACCTGGTATAGGTAAAACGGCTATTGTAGAGGGATTAGCATATCGTATTCAAAGAGATGAAGTACCTGATGCTTTAAAGGGTTATACAATATATAGGGTTAATACAACAGCTTTAATTAATTCTAATGGAGAAGAAAATAGGGTATTAAAATTAGTAGAAGAATTAAAAACACGAGAAAAAGTTATTTTATTTATAGATGAAATACATACTTTAATTGGCAGTGATGCCCAAGGTGCTTTAGATCTTGCTAATATGTTTAAAGAAGGACTAAGTAGAGGTTCTATTAAAATGATAGGAGCTACGACTACATATGAGTATGAAAGATATATTATGAGAGATAAAGCTTTTCTTAGAAGATTTGAAAAGGTAGATGTTGAAGAACCTACGGAAGAGATGACAGTAGAGATTCTTCTTAGAACTCTTCCTAAATTAGAAAAAACGACGGGAGTAATACTACCTTATACGGATTTTATTAAAGAAAAGATTATGAAATTTATTGTTAATATGACTACTGAGTTTAAAAGGGTATATGAAATATCTTCGAGATATCCAGATATTGCTTTAGTAATACTTAGACAATGTTTTTCTAATGCTATATATGAAAATAGACAAACAATTAATTTTAAAAATATATATGATGCTATTAGAACTACTAAAGCAGTGTATCCTGATGTTATAGTTAAAGAACTAGTTAGTTTTAAAGAAATATTTAAAGATGAGCTTAAGATAGAGAATACGATTCTTGATTAAGAAATAATGAGAATGTGGGAAGGTATTAGTTACTGATTCATATTCTTTTTAATTTTAGGGAAAAGTTGCACAATGGTATTATATAAATAATAAGATTATTTAATTATACTATGTATTTGAGTTTCAAAAGATATTATCTTTTGAAGACACCGAAGGTGGTAAATAAATAAAAAGATGAGATAAATAGTAATTCTGTTTATCTTTTTCATTTACTTCATTTAAATTATTTGGTATAATTAAGAAGAAATATGGAGGAGATGTAGATGGAAGTTAAATATAGAAATCCTAAGATTTATTTACTTAGTGGAAAGGCAGGACATGGTAAGGATACTGGTGCGGGATTTTTGAAGAAGTTTTATGAAGAGGATGGTAAGAAAGTTATTTTTTCAAGAGCGGGTAAATATATTAAATTTTATGCTATGGAAATGACTGATTGGGATGGTAGTGAGGAGACTAAACCTAGGGAACTATTACAGAAACTTGGTATGGATGTTATTAGAGAAAAACTTAACAAGGCAGAAATGTTTATACAAAGGCAATTAGATGATATAGAGATATATTCTTATTTTTATGATGCTATTATTGTACCGGATATTAGATTTCCTAGAGAAATAGAAAGTGTTAAAGAAAGATTTGATAATGTAGTTACAATTAAGATAAATAGAATTAATTTTGAAACAGAACTTACTGGTAAGGAGCAGAAACATAAAACGGAAACGGCTATGGATAATTTTAATGATTATGATTATGTTGTTACTAATGATACTTTAGAACAATATGAAAAAGATATCTATGAGATATATAAGAAGGAGGAAAATTTATGAAGAAATTAACTGGCAATGAGATTATTAGAATGTATTTGGATTTCTTTTGTGAAAGAGGTCATACCGAGGTAGAATCCGCTAGTTTAATACCGGTTAATGATCCAACAGTATTATGGATTAATGCTGGCGTTACTCCTTTAAAGAAATATTTTGATGGTAGTGTTGTTCCTTCTAATAGAAGACTTACTAGTTGTCAGAAGTGTATTAGAACTGGTGATATTGAATCGGTTGGTAAGACTGCTAGACATCATACTTTCTTTCAGATGTTAGGTAATTTTAGTATTGGTGATTATTTTAGAAATGAAGCTATTACTTGGGCGTATGAACTTCTTACTAGTCCTAAATATTTTGATATGGATAAGAATAAATTATATGTTACTGTATATACAAATGATGATGATACTTATAATTTATGGGTTAAACTTGGTATTGATCCTAGTCATATTATTAGATTAGATGGTAATTTTTGGGAAATTGGACCTGGACCATCAGGACCTGATACAGAGATATTCTTTGATAGAGGAGAAAAATATGATCCTGAAGGTAAAGGTATAAGTATGCTTCAAAATGAAGAGGAAAATGATAGATATATAGAAATATGGAATAATGTACTTAGTCAGTTTAATGCTACAGAAGGATTACCTAGAAATGAATATCCAGAACTTCCTAGTAAGAATATTGATACAGGTATGGGTGTTGAAAGAATGGCTTGTATATTACAAGAGACAGAGACTAATTATGAAACTGATTTATTTATGCCAATAATTAGAGGTATTGAAGAACTTAGTGATATACCATATACTGGTCAAATGGAATTTAAAGTAATTGCAGACCATATACGTAGTCTTACTTTTGCTATATCTGATGGGGCTATATTTGAGAATGTTGGTAGAGGTTATGTTCTTAGAAGACTTCTTCGTAGAGCTGAAAGAATGGGAAGAAAACTTGGTATTAATAGAGATTTTCTATCTGATTTAGTTAGTATAGTAGTAGATTCTTATAAGGAAACTTATCCAGAATTAGTAGGTAATGAAAAAAGAGTTAAGGAACTTATTGAAAAAGAGGAATTATTATTTCAAAAGACCCTTCTTTCAGGGGAAAAAAGATTAGAAGAGTTATTTAATAGTGATAATAAAGTAATTAGTGGTAAGGATGCTTTTAAATTATATGATACTTATGGTTATCCGATAGAACTTACTATGGAGGCCGCTGAAGAGAAGGGATTTACTGTTGATTTAGATGAGTTTAAGGCATATATGAATGCTCAAAAAGAACTTGCTAGAAGTAGTAGAAAAGAAGAAGCAAGTATGAATCTTCAAAATGATTTACTTATTAATTATAAGAAAGAAAGTACTTTTGTAGGATATGAGAAATTAGGTCTTGAAACAGAAGTTATGGATATTATGAAAGATAATCAGTTTGTGGATACTTGTAGTGATGATTGTTATATTTTCTTAAAAGAAAATCCATTCTATGCGGAAAGTGGTGGACAGGTATCTGACTCTGGTTATTTAAAGAATGATAATTGTAAATTAGAAGTATTAGATGTTATTAAGGCCCCTAATGGACAACATATGCTTTATGTTAAAGTGCTTAATGGTACTGTTAATAAAGGAGATAAGATTCTTACTCATGTATCTAAAGATAAGAGAGTAGCTATTATGAAGAATCATTCTTCAGTTCATTTACTTCAAAAGAGTTTGCAAGAACTTCTTGGTAATAATGTTCATCAGGCTGGTTCTAAAGTAGATGAAAATGAACTTAGATTTGATTTTAATTATCATGGTAGATTATCTGATGAACTTATTGTTAAGGTAGAAGACTTAGTTAATGGAAGAATTAAGGCGGGATATGATACGGTTATTGAATATATGAGTTTAGATGAAGCTAAAAAGAAAGGTGCAATGGCATTATTCTCTGATAAATATGGCGATATTGTTAGAGTAGTTACAATGGGAGATTCGATTGAACTATGTGCTGGTACGCATGTTAATAATACTAAAGAGATTGGTAAGTTTGCTATTGCTAGTATTGAAAATAAGGGCGCTGATACTTTTAGAGTAACTGCTGGTAGTGATAAAAATATTGGTAATGTTTTAGGAAAAGAAATATCTAAACAGAATGATATGATGTTAAAACTATTAGATAAAGCTAAGAGAATTGTTACCGAAGCTAAGAAATTAGATATTGATTTAGTATTTGATTTTGATATTAAGAAAGATACTCCTAATAGTTATAGAGATATTGTTATTAATAAAAATGAACTTGAAAATCTTGGGGTAGCTATTAAAAACTTAGAGAAAGAATTTACTGAGAAGAGAAATAAAAAGGCTGTTAGTGATTTATCTAGCTTCATGAAGATTATGGAAGATATTAATGGTGTTAAGACAATTATAAGTATTACAAGCAGATATGATATTAATACTTTAAAACAAATTGTGTCTCATTTGAGTAATCAAATAGAGAATAATTTAATTGTTCTTGCTAATATTAATGAAGATAAGAGTGTTAACTTTATTGCTAAAAGTAATTCCGAAAAGATTGATTGTTCTTCGATTATTAAGAGTTTAGCAGAAGCTACTAATGGTAATGGAGGAGGCTCTAAGGTGTTTGGCCAAGGAGGAGGAACTGATTCCTCTAATATTGGTAAAGCTCTTAAGAATATTAAAGAGGAACTTAAGAACATTTAAGATAAAAGAGTGATTTGAATAAAAATCACTCTTTTTGAAAATGTTATTAATTACCTGGAAAAAATATTATATAGAAAAAATAAAAATGTACTAGTAAAATTTTATTAAATATGTTAGTATAGATATTACACTTAAAGGTAGGTTGATGATAAATGAAACAAAATAATTGGTATGATTATCCTCAAAAAATATATTTTTGGGATAAAGATGTAGATTATGCAATGTTTGTAGATGAAAATGGCATTAATAGTAATATTAATAATGTATTTAAAAGAATGATTAATAATGAGTCAATAAATGAAGATGATCGTTATTTTACTATAACTGGATGTATATTTACTAAAAACAATTTTAAGAAAATAAATGAGAGAATTTGTAAGTTAAAAAATAAATATTGGGAAGATGGGATGTACTTTGATAGCAAAAATAAAAAAGAAAAATATGTATGTTTTCATTCAAGGGATATTCGTAGGCACGATGGTGCATTTAACGATAAATTAATTAAGCATAATGAATTTATTAATGATTTGACAAAAATATTAGAGAAAATAGATTGCAAGGTAATATCGGTAAGTATTGATTTATGGCAATATTTAAAAATGGGTAATTTGAGTGATGTATATGAGGTAGCATTTGATTTGTTATTGGAAAGATATATGTATGTAATTGATAATAATAAAAATGGTATTGTAATGCTTGAGGCAAGAGGAAAGAAGGAGGATAAAAAATTACTTAAACATATTTGTGAGGTTATATTTAATAATGAAAGAAGTGGTATGATTTCTAATAAATTGAAATTAAAAATTGCAGGAGTGTTTTTTAATCCCAAGTGGGATAAAGAATATAGTGCGACATTTATGGGAATTGAAATTGCTGATTTATTTAGTTATCCTATTCATCAATTTGTAAAATATAAAAAGAAAAATCCTGCTTTTGATGTTTTAGAATCAAAAATAGAAGGATTTCCTAATTATTTGAATAAAGGAATAATTATATATCCTAAGAAAAAATAAAAAACGGCATTGCCGTTTTTTACCATACGCTATACAACGTACCCCAAAGAGTTAAACTCCTTACAACATAATAATATCATTAAAAATATTATTTGTCAAATATATTATATCCATTTTTTATGATTATATGTATATATAAAATATGTAAAGTATTATTATTTTCTATTACAAATAGAAGTATTTGTTATATAATATAGGTAGAGGTGACTTATGAAATTAGAAAAATTATTAGAGGGAATTGAATATGAATTAGTAAAGGGAAATATTGATACCGAGATTAATAATATTTATTATGATTCTAGAAAAGTAGAAAAGGGAAGTTTATTTTACTGTATGGAAGGAGCTACTGTTGATGGTCATGATTATATAGATAGTGCTATAGAGAAGGGTGCTAGTGTAATAGTAGTATCTAAAGATGTTAATATAGATAGTGATGTTACTGTTATTAAAATAAAAGATAGTAGAAGAATGTTATCTAAAATATCAATTAATTTCTTTGGTAATCCAATAAAAGAATTAACTAGTATTGCTATTACTGGTACTAAGGGTAAAACTACTACTACATGGATGATTAAGAATATTTTGGAAGAAGATAATAAAAAAGTTGGAGTTATTGGTACGATGGGGGTATTCTTTGGAGATAAGCATTATAGTACTGTTAATACGACTCCCGAAAGTTTTGAGATTCAAAAATATTTAAGAGAAATGGTTGATAATGGCATTAAATACTTAGTTATGGAAGTATCTAGTCAGGCTTTAAAAGTTGGTAGAGTAGATGGTTTGGTATTTGATTATGGAGTGTTTACTAATTTAACACAAGATCATATTGGAGATAATGAACATCCTAATATGAAAGATTATATATACTGTAAAAGTTTATTATTTAGGCAGTGTAAACATGGGATATTTAATATAGATGATATTCATTATAATGATATGATTAAGGATTGTACGTGTGATATTTATACATATGGTAAAAGTAGTGATGCTAATTTAGTTATTAGTAAAATGAATTTACTTAGAGATAAGAATTTTATTGGTATTGATCTTAATACTGATGGATTAATAAAAGATAGTTTCTTAGTTAATACACCAGGAGAGTTTTCAGCATATAATGCATCCTGTGCTATTATTACTACTTATTTACTTGGATGTAGTGTTGATAGTATGAAAGAGGCTTTAAAGAAAGTAGCTGTTAAAGGTAGAGTTGAAATAGTACCTGGTTTTGAAGATTATAGTGTTATTATTGATTATGCGCATAATGGTGTATCAATGGAGAATATTCTTAGTACAATGAGAGAATATCATCCTAAGAGAATTGTTAGTTTGTTTGGTTGTGGTGGTAATAGGAGTAAAGATAGAAGATATGATATGGGAGAGGTATCAGGTAATCTTGCTGACTTTACGATTGTTACAGAAGATAATTCAAGATTTGAAGATGTAGAAGATATTATGAATGATATAGAAATTGGTCTTAAGAAAACTAATGGTAAATATATTAAGATAGGAGATAGGAAAGAGGCTATTAAGTATGCTCTTGATAATGCCATGGAGGGAGATATTATTTTATTACTAGGAAAAGGACATGAAACTTATCAAGAGAAGAATGGTGAAAGATACCATTATGATGAGAGAGAAATTATTAAAGAATTATTAGAAAAGTAATTTACATTTATGGTAAATAATGTTAATATAAATAGAAGAAAAGGAGGGTATTATGATACCATTTAAGAAAGCAAATATATTGTTACCTAAAAAGGGTACTGATATGACAAAGTGGTCTGTTGTTGCATGTGACCAATATACTAGTGAACCTGAATATTGGAAGGAAGTTGAAGAAATAGTAGGAGAAAATCCTTCTACTCTTAGAATTACGCTTCCAGAAATATATTTAGAAGAAAGTGATGTCGAGGAAAGAATATCTAAGATTAATAAGACAATGAAAGAATACTTAGATAGTGATTTATTTGATGAGTATAAAGACTCAATGATTTACTTAGAGAGAAAACAAAGTGATGGTAGGGTAAGAGAGGGTCTAATTGGTATGGTAGACTTAGAAGACTACTCTTATGAAAAGGGTTCAGAGACTTTGATTAGAGCTACAGAAAAGACGGTAATAGAAAGGATTCCACCTAGACTTAAAGTAAGGGAAAATGCACTACTAGAACTTCCTCATATTATGATTTTAATTGATGATGAAAAGAAAGAAATAATAGAGAGTTTAAAGAATAAAGTAACGGAAGAAGATAAAGTTTATGACTTTGATTTAATGGAAAATGGTGGACATATTAGGGGTTATAAACTTAGTAATGATGTTATGAATGAAGTAGAAGAAGGATTAGAAAGACTTGCTGATAAATCTTCTTTTGAAGAGAGATATGATGTAACTGATAAGGGAGTACTTTTATTTGCTATGGGTGATGGTAATCATTCACTTGCCACGGCGAAAGCTAATTATGAGAATTTAAAGAAGATATTACCAGAGGAAGAATATTTAAATCATCCATCTAGATATGCTTTAGTAGAACTAGTTAATTTACATAGTGATGCTTTAGAGTTTGAACCAATACATAGAGTTATCTTTGATACGGATGTTAATAATTTAATTGAAGAATTATATAAATACTATGATATTAATGAAGATGGTAATGGAGAATATTTTGAACTTGTTACTAAAAATATGGATAAGAAACTATATATTAGTAATCCTAAATCTAATATATCAGTAGGTTCTATTCAAATATTCTTAGATGAATATTTAAAAGGTCATAAAGGTAAGATAGATTATATTCATGGTGATGAAACTACGAGAGGTATGGGAAGAGAAGAAGGTAATGTTGGTATTCTATTTAATGTTATGAAGAAAGAAGAATTATTTAAAACAGTAATATTAGATGGTGCTCTTCCTAGAAAAACTTTCTCTATGGGACACTCTTATGATAAGAGATTCTATCTAGAAGCTAGAAAGATTAAATAATAAAATTCAAGGTTAATACCTTGTTTTTTTTTTAAAAATAGTCAATAATTGTATTTACTTTTGTATAACAAAATGTTATAATGTTATACGAAAGTAAATGGTGATATTATGAATAATGAAGAAAAAATTAAGATGCTTTTTAAGAATAATAATGGCTATATCAGAACAAATGATTTATTAAATATTGGTATAAGTAAACCAATTATTCAAAGTTTTATAGAAAAAGGATTAATAGAAAGAGTTAGTCATGGTATATATATGGATGCCAAATTGTTTAAGGATGAATACTATATTTTACAAAAAAGATATCCTTTTGTTATTTTTTCATATAATACAGCATTGGATTTTTTAAATTTGACTAATAGAACACCTTTGAATATAGATGTTACTATACCCAGGGGTAAAACAATTAGAGGAGATTATAATATTCATTATGTTACTGAAAAATATTATAAATTGGGTATCATTGAGAAGGTAAGTCCGCTGGGAAATCCTGTTAGAGTTTATAATGCTGAAAGATGTATATGTGATATGTTAAGAAGTGAGGATGAGTTTGAATTAGAACTTCAAAATAGAGTATTAAATTATTATTGGAATAGTAAAGATAAAAATATTGATTTATTACTTGAATATGCTAAGGTATTTAATATTTATGATAAAGTTAATACCATAGTAGAGGTTATGATGAAATGGTAGATAGTGTAGATATAAAAGAAAAGGCAAAGATTATTGAAAGGAAACATAATATAAACCACTATGAAGTGTTACAAAGATATATGTTTGAAAGAATACTTGAGAGAATATCAGTATCAAAATATAAGGATAATTTTATACTAAAAGGTGGTTTACTACTTTCAGCAATGTTTGGTATTGATAATAGAACTACTAAAGATATGGATGCTACTATTACAGGAATAGATGTATCAAAAGAAAAAATGGTAAAAGTTTTAAATCAAATATTAGGCATTAAACTAAACGATGGTGTAAAGTTTGATGTAATAGATATAACAGACATTAGGGAAGAAGATGAATATGGTTGTAATAAATATCATATAGTTGGAAAGAAAGAAAATTTAAAAGTTAATTTAGAAATAGATATATCAACAGGTGATAAGGTAACTCCAAGAGAATTAAAATATCATTATCCTTTGTTATTTGAAGATAAAACAATAATAATAAATAGTTATAATATTGAAACTATATTGTCTGAAAAAATTGAAACAATATTATGACGTGGTAATTACAATAGTAGAATGAAGGATTTTTATGATGTTTACTTCTTTTTAAGTAAATTAAAAGATGAAATTGATACAAATATTTTAAGAGAAGCAGTTAATAATACTTTTACTAAAAGAGATTCACTTGAATATTTAAGTGATTATAAAAAGATAATTAATTCAATTAAAAGTAGTGAAAAAATAAAGAAATTGTGGCAAAACTATAGTAATAAATACAAGTATGCAAATAATATTAGTATTGAAGAAATATTAATTATGTTAATGAAAGTTATTAATGAATTAGATATAGTATTTTTAACAGTTTAAAAAAATATATTCATGAAGATGAAACTACGAGAGGTATGGGAAGAGAAGCTAGAAAGATTAAATAATATAATTCAAGGTTAACACCTTGTTTTTTTAATATTATTAGATTAATAGAGAAAAACAATATAAATCTTTATTTTATATGCGTTTTCTTTAGGTTACATAAAAATATCTTGGTAATAATCTTACCAAGATATTTAATTATGTGTTCTTATTTAGTATAATGTATTTAAGGAATATTTGATATGGGCGAGACCAATCTTTTTAGGGGGCTACTCTTTAGAAAGTGAGGTGATAGTTATGTTTAAGAAGGATATACTTATATTATCACTTATCATAATTATTTTGCTTCAACTTGTTGTACAACTCGTAAAATAAAAGCAACCACCTAAAATCAGCAAAAGTTTTAGGTGGCAAGTAATTATTACGGTCCACTTGGGCTTGAATCAAGTGTTCCTTTTTTATTATATGAAGTTTCCTTCATCTGTATTCATAATATCATATTTCATTATTAAAATCAACTATTTTGAGTTTAATTTCTATAGAAGATACTTCTTCTAATGGAAAGTGGAGGATTAACTTGTTAATCCGGGAAGCGAAGCGGTTAAAAATAAAAAAAAATAATGAAAAATTATTTACTAAAAGCATATAATATGGTAATATATTAATGGCTTTTCAAAAATATACACAAATATTGATTTAATTATCCTAGTGCCTTATGGTGGATATTAAAGAAGAGATATTTGGAAGCAAAACGAAAGGAGAAATGATTATTATGACAGTAGTATCTATGAGCTATTTGTTAGAAGCAGGTGCACACTTTGGTCATCAGACTAAAAGATGGAATCCTAAAATGAAAGAGTATATTTTTAACTCTAGAGATGATATTTATATCATTGACTTACAAAAGACAGTAGAAAAGATGGAGGAAGCTTACGCTGCACTTAATAAGATTGCTAGTGAAGGTGGAAAAGTACTTTATGTTGGTACTAAGAAACAAGCACAAGAAGTATGTAAAGAGGAAGCTGAAAGAAGTAGTATGTACTATATGACTGAAAGATGGTTAGGTGGTACTCTTACTAACTTTAGAACTATTAGAAGAAGAGTTAATCGTCTTGAAGAAATTGAAAAGATGGAAAAAGATGGTACTTTTGATAGACTTCCTAAGAAAGAAGTAGTAGGACTTAAGAAAGAATATGAGAAATTAAATAAGAATTTATGTGGTATTAGAGAAATGACTAAGTTACCACAAGCTATTATTATTGTTGATTCTACTAAAGAATATAATGCAATAAGAGAAGCTAGAAAGCTTAATATTCCTGTATTTGGTGTAATTGACACTAACTGTGATCCAGATGATGTTGATTATGTACTTCCTGCGAATGATGATGCTGTAAGAAGTATTAAAGTTGTACTTGGAGCTTTAACTAACGCTATTATTGAAGCTAATGGTGGTACAATTGTTGATTATGTAAGTGAAGATGATAAGAAAGCATCTAAAGATAAGTCTTTTGCTAAGAAAGAAAAGAAAGAAGTAAAAGAAACTGTTAAAGAAGAGCCAGTTAAAGAAGAAATCAAAGAAGAAAAGCCAATAGAACTTGATTTAAATATTTTAACTGTTGCTGAACTTAGAGACCTTGCTAAGAAGAAAGAAGTTAAAGGTTATTCTAAGATGAAAAAAGAAGAATTAATTGAAAGTTTGAAATAAGGAGGGATAATACTTATGATTACTGCTAATATGGTTAAAGAGCTTAGAGAACAAACTGGAGCAGGAATGCTTGATTGTAAGAAGGCTCTTACGGAAACTAATGGAAATATGGAAGAAGCTGTTACTTGGCTTAGAGAAAAAGGTATAAGTAAAGCAGCTAAAAAACAAAGTAGAATTGCTGCTGAAGGACTTGCTTATGCTAAAGTAGAAGGTAATAAGGCTGTTATTGTTGAAGTTAATTCTGAGACAGACTTTGTTGCTAAGAATCCAGAGTTTACTTCTTTAGTTGAAACTATTGCTAATGCTATCTTAAGTAGTGGTGTTAGTACTATGGAAGATGCTATGAAATTAGAAGTAGAAGGTAAAACTATTGAAGATATGATAGTAGATAAAACTGCTACTATTGGAGAAAAGTTATCTTTCAGAAGATTTGAATTAGTAGAAAAGAATGATTCTCAAGTATTTGGTACTTACTCTCATATGGGAGGTAAGATTGTTACTCTAGCAGTACTAGAAGGTACTGACACAGAAGTAGCTAAAGATGTTGCTATGCAAATTGCTGCGATGAGACCTTTATACTTAGATAAAGGGTCTGTTCCTAATGAAAGAGTAGAAAAAGAAAGAGCAATTCTTACTGAACAAGCTGAAAATGAAGGATTAGATGCTAACAAACTTCCGATGATTGTTAATGGAAGACTTGGTAAATTCTATGAAGAAGTATGTTTACTTGATCAAGGATTTGTTAAAGAAAATAAGATGAAAGTATCTAAATATGTTGAAAGTAAAGGTATGAAAGTATTATCTTTCGTAAGATACGAAGTTGGCGAAGGTATGGAAAAGAGAGAAGAAAATTTTGCTGACGAAGTTGCTAAACAAATTAATGGATAATAAAAAGGATTCTAGTTAAAAACTAGTTTCTTTTTTTTATTCTTTGTGATAAAATTAGTTTAGGATAGGAGTTTATATCTTACCAAATATTTGAAGAAAGGAGGAAGTGTTATGTACGATTATTATACTACAACTAATTATAGTAGCAATTATACGATGCCTACTAGTTATATAGTAATTAGTTTAATAGTAGGGATTCTTGCTATTGTTAGTTTATGGATGATATTTAAGAAGGCTGGTAAACCAGGATGGGCTTCAATTGTACCTATTTATAATATTATTGTATTTATACAAGTAGCAGGTTTACCTCTTTGGTATTTAGTTTTACTTATTATACCTTTTGCTAATATTTATGCTATTTTTAAAATATATATAGAATTAGCTCATAAGTTTGGTAAATCAACGGGGTTTGGTGTGCTTACTGTATTCTTTAGTGAGATTTGTTTACCAATTCTTGCTTTTGATAAGAATGCTACTTATAAGGGATAAAAAAGAAGGAATCGTTTGATTCCTTTTAATTATTCTACTTTTTTTCCACAGTTTTCACAGAAACTAGCACCTGGTTTTAGTTTTTGACCACAACCTAAGCAAAATCTTTCTGGTTCTGTTGTAGAAGTATTAGCATTCTTTTTATCATCGATTGGTCCATTAGGTGAAACTACTACTGAATTATCATATTTAGCTTCTTTTGAGAAACCAAGTACTGCTGCTAGAATACCTGGGAAGAATATTCCTAGGACACCATAAGTAGTAGGATCTTTTTTGAATTTCTTTCCTAAGTTATAGAAGATAAAGAAATTTACTGCTCTTGCTGCTATCATTGTAATAGCTCCTAGTCCGTTTATTCCTAATAAACTAACGATTGTTCCTGATATTGCTATTAGGAAATACCACCAGTTTAGCCCAGCTATTTCTACTAATACATAGGTATTATAGAATGGTACAATAGCGGCCCATCCTGGTTTGCCGGCTTTTTGGAATAGTTTTACTTCACCAATTATGACTACTATTAAGGCTGCTAATGCTATGAGGAATATTATTCCTACAAATATTAGTAGACCTCCTGTTAAATTATTAACAAAATCTGCATTTTTTTCTAACACATTGTTAAGTATTTGATCTTCACTCATTATTTATACTCCTTTCTATTTAATAATATATCAAATTTATATGTTTTTGACAAGATATTATGATATTTTTTATTATTTATACATAACTTTTAATAGGTGAAAATATGTTTAGTAAGGGAATACATAAGAGAATTAAAATAGTTTTATTAGGAGTTATATTTGTTTTTATTGTTATTATAGGTAAAGTATTTTATATAGAGGTTATTGATTATAAGAAACTTAATTCTTTAGCTAATGGGGTATGGAGTAGAAATTTACCTATTGAAGCTGATAGGGGTAAGATTTATACTGTTGATGGGGAAGTAGTAGCGGGGAATCTTACGACGACTAGTTTGGTATTTATTCCTAATCAGATTAAGAATAAAGAATTAGTAGCGGATAAGATTAGTGAAATACTTGGTGTTGATAAAAGTAAAATAGAAGAGCATTTATATAAGAAGTCGATGATGGAGAGAGTTCATCCGGAAGGTAGAAGGCTAACTTACGATATAGCTGATAAGATAGAGGCTCTTCATTTTGAGGGAGTGTATTTACTTAAAGAGTCTAAGAGATATTATCCTCATGATGAGATGCTATCTCATGTACTTGGTTATGTTGGTATTGATAATCAGGGACTTAGTGGACTTGAACTTAAGTATGATGATTATTTAACTGGAGAATATGGATCAATTCAATATTTTTCTGATGCTAAGGGTAATACTCTTGATAGGAGTTCGGTTTATGTAGAGCCAGAAGATGGTCTTGATATTTATTTAACGGTTAATTATGAGATTCAATCAGCGATAGAGAGAGAACTTAATAATGTGGTACTTAAATATAATCCAGAGGGTGCTTGGGCTATTGTAATGGATCCGAATACGGGGGAAATTCTTGGAATGAGTTCGAGACCGACATTTAATCCGAATAGTTATCAGGATTATAGTACGGAGACAATTAATAGAAATATGGCAATATGGGCTAGTTATGAGCCTGGTAGTACTTTTAAGATTCTTACTCTTAGTGCGGCGGTTAATGAGAATAAAGTTGATTTACTTAAGGATACTTTTTATGATGGGGGTTCTGTTAATGTTGATGGGGCGAGGATTAAGTGTTGGAAAGCTGGTGGTCATGGTAGTCAGACTTTTTTGGAAGTAGTACAAAATTCTTGTAATCCTGGTTTTGTTGAACTTGGTAGAAGACTTGGTGTTAATACTTTGTTTGATTATATTGATAAATTTGGTTATGGTAAGAAGACGGGGATTGATTTAAATGGTGAGGCTACTGGTATTTTATTTCCTTTATCGAGAGTGGGGCCTGTAGAACTTGCTACGACATCTTTTGGTCAGGGAGTTAGTGTAACTGCTTTACAACAAGTAGTAGCGGTTAGTGCAGCGGTTAATGGTGGTACTTTATATAAGCCTTATATTGTTAAGAGAATTGTAGAACATGAAACTGGGCAAATTATTGAAGAGGTTAAACCTACGGTAGTAAGAGAAGGTATTATTAGTAGTGATACTAGTGAGAAGGTTAGAATGACTTTGGAGTCAGTGGTATCACTTGGTACTGGGAGAAATGCTTATATTGATGGTTATAGAGTAGCAGGTAAAACTGGTACAGCACAAAAGGTTAGTAATGGTGTTTATATGAGGGGTAATTATATTGTTTCTTTTATGGGTTTCTTACCTGCTAATGACCCTAAAGCTGTAGTCTATCTGGCTATTGATAATCCTAAAGGTATTACGCAGTATGGTGGTACGGTTAGTGCTCCGATTGTAAGAAATATTATGGAAGATGTTATTAGTGCTCTAGATATTGAAAAACAAGAAGGGGGTACAGAGAAAGAATATCAGTGGTATGATAAGAAGTATTATAGTGTACCTAATGTTGTTGGTATGAGTAAGAGAGATGCTACTAGTAGTTTGAAGAACTTTACAGTGGAGTATTCTGGTAGTGGGGATAATGTTATTAGTCAGTCTCCGGAAGAAAATACGAGAATACCTGAAGGTTCTCCAGTTAGATTATATTTGGGATGATTTGCAATTGCACTGTATTTATGTTATAATAGTCGCTGTTTATGGGGGTAAATATGGAAATATTACATATGACAAGTAATGAAATTGCTAATTTAAATGGATTAGATTTAGGAACTGAATCAAGTGTTTATAAATATAAATATAGAGATAAGGAATATGTTCTAAAAGAACTTGATTATTATGACAAAAATAAATGGGATAATAAGATGAGAACTTTACTTAGTGTCGATAGTAATAGAGATATTATACCAGATTATTTTATTAAACCTGAATTCTTTATTTCTTCTGATTATACTATTAGATATTGGGCTTCTAGATATGTTAATGGTATTAATTTTAATTCTCTTCTTAATGATAAAGAAGTATCTTTTGATGTTAAAAAAAGGTATTTAAAGAGAATTGGTTATATACTTAAACAGATGGATTATATTAGAAGGAATTCTTTACTTAGTGATTTTTATATTGGAGATCTTCATGAAAATAATTTTATTATTGATAGAAGTAGTAGATTATTAGTTTGTGATATTGATAGTATAAAGATTAATGGTAATAGGTCTTCAGTTGGTAAGTATTTGAATCCTTTCTCTTTATTTAGTAAGGCTGGTACTAAAAAATATAAAATAGATAATTCTAATAATAGGATAGGAGATTATATAGTAGATAAGAATACAGATTTATATTGTTATAATATTATGGTTATGAATTTTTTATGTGGTAAATGTATTAATGATATTAGTATTGATAATTTTTATAGATATTTGAATTATTTGAATGTTATTGGTATTGATTATGAGATGGTAGAAATGTTTAATAAACTATTATCTAATGAGGATAATGCTAATCCTTGTTATTATATTGATTCTTTAACTGAGGATAAGCTTGTTAGAACTAGAAGATTTAATTTGTAAATTATTATTTATCTTATGTAAAGTTTTATAAAAGAAGTTGTTTTAATAAAAGAAGTTGTGTTATAATTAATATAGAAATGGAGTTGAGCATATGTTAACGCTTACGAAATCTTTACTTGCTTTAATGCTTGGATTTATGGGGGCTACTTTATTTGGACTTGCTGCTATTCCTTTTTTGAAGAAATTAAAGGCTGGACAGAGAATTAATATTTATGTAGAAGCACATAAGGGTAAGGCTGGTACTCCTACAATGGGAGGTATTATCTTTATTATTCCTACTATAGCGATAATGTTATTTTTACTTATTACTGGTAAGGTAGAGTATTCGGTTAATTTAATTATTGTGTTATTTGTCTTTATATCGTATGCTTTGATTGGATTTTTAGATGATTTTATTAGTTTGAAGAGGAAAGCTAATAAGGGGCTTACACAGTTTCAAAAATTATTTTTACAACTTATAGTAGCAGTTGTCTTTTATATATTATTTAGAGAGTTTACTGATGGTGATTCTTATCTTAGAATATCGGCTTTAGGTATTGATTGGAATTTGGGTTGGTTTTATGGTGTATTTATATTATTCTTATTAGTGGGATCATCGAATGCTGTTAATTTAACGGATGGTTTAGATGGTTTAGCTGGAGGACTTTCTGCGATATCATTCTTAGCTTTTGCTCTTATTGCAATGGGTAGTTGGTGGATAGAAGGTAACTCTGATATTGGTATTTTCTGTTTTGTTCTTGTTGGTTCGATTATTGGATTTCTTGTCTATAATAGTAATCCGGCGAAGGTATTTATGGGAGATACTGGTAGTTTAACTCTTGGTGCTACGATGGCTACGGTTGCTATTCTTACTTCACATGAATTATCGTTAGTATTAATAGGTGGAGTATTTGTTATTGAAACTTTAACAGTTATTATTCAGATTAGTTCTGTAGTACTATTTCATAAGAAGGTATTCTTAATGACTCCAATTCATCATCATTTTGAAAGACTTGGATGGAGTGAGAGGGATATTGTTAAATTATTTTGGATAGCAGGTTTTGTACTTTGTATGTTTGCTTTAATATATGGTGTATGGTTATAAGAGAGAATATTTATTCTTTCTTTTTTTATTTCCGCCTTTGGCGGGCCAAAGAAATGTTATTTCTTTGGTAATACCTTTATTAGAGAATTCTAGTATATAGAAAAAATATAGTCTATATGACTATATTTAGGTTTGCTTTGATATATTTAATAATACCCCCATACTTATTAAACTTATTAGAAGACTACTTCCTCCATAAGATAGAAAGGGGAGAGTTACTCCAGTTACGGGGATTAGTCCTGTTACGACCATGAGATTTAATAGGGTTTGAAAAGCTAGTCCGAAGGTAATACCAAAGGCTAGGTATTTACCGAATTTGTCTTCACAGTTCATGGATATTTTGAATCCTGAGATTATGATAGTGATAAATAGTGTTGATACGATTAGTACTCCCATGAAACCAAATTCTTCACTTATAATAGAGAAGATGAAGTCGGTTTGGGGTTCAGGTAAGTAAAAGTGTTTTTGAATGGAATTACCGAGTCCTAGTCCTAAGAGTCCTCCTGGCTTTAACTTCTGGCGATAAACACGATTTTTAACAAAAAAATATCGCCAATAACATAAATGAGTAGAGCCACTCTCGTATTGGACGATATTAACTATCACTTAATATATTTAATTTTTTAAAGTTGAAATAAATATCTATTGTTTTATCTTGGTGTAATTCAATTCTTTTAATTAGTCTAACTGCTATCTCTCGACTAGGTTCTTCCATATTTAAGAATTCTTTAACCAAAGCAATACATTTTTCATTGTCATTAGACAAATCATTATCATAGATACTTTCAATAATACTGTTCTTTTTATCTTCCAATTCTCTAATCTCATCATTTAGTTTATTTTTTATTCTGTTATATTGTTCTTCTTCAATATTTCCTTCTAATTTATCAATATACATTTTATCTAAATTTCTTTTTTTAGTTTCTAAACTTTTCTCAATTTTTTTAAGATTAGATGATAAATCATTAGTATCATTTAGTTTATCTTTGTTTTTTATTAAATTATTAGTTGTCTCACTTTCATCAATATAATCTTTAAAAATTTCTTTAAGTTGTTCTATTATCTTATTCTCTAACTTTTCAAAGTTATATGAGTGAGAAGTACATAATTTTAATTTAGAGTATTTTCTATAAGTATTACATATTGTGTAGTAATGTCCGTGACAATGACCTCCATTACCACCTTGTAAAGCCATACGGCTTTTACACTCGCCACAATATATTAAACCATCAAATACACCTCTAATTTTCTTTTCATATCTCAAACCTGTGTTTACTTTTGCTATTCTTTGGACTTCTTGGAAATCTTTTCTACTAATAATTGGTTCATGAGTGTTAGGTACAATTATCCACTCACTTTTATCATTAGGTACAATGTTTCTAACTTTATAACTTATTCTACTTCTTCTATTTTGGACCATATCGCCAGTATATAATTCATTAGATAGAATAGACCTAATAGTAGTTGTATTCCAATAACCTAACTCGGAGTATTTAAAAGTTCGATTTACATTTCTTATTTGTGTTGGTGTTGGTATTTTCTCATTAAATAATTGGTTGATTATTTGATTTTTAGATTTACCTTCTAATGCTAGTGAAAATATCTTCCTAACAATAGGTGCTTCTTCTTCATTTATAACTAAATGATTTTTATCATTTGGGTTAACCTTGTAACCAAAAGGAGCACAACCTCCTACCCATTTACCTTCTTGTTGTTTAGATTTTAAAGCTGCTTTGATTTTCTTTGAGTTATCTCTTGAATACATATCGTTGATAATTGCTTTAAATGGTGCTATTTCATTATTAGTAGTATCTAACATAGTATCTACACCATCTAATAATGATATATATCTTACATTGTGTTTAGGAAACCATTTTTCTACATATTCACCAGTAGTTATATAATCTCTTCCAAGTCTTGATAAATCTTTTGTAATAACCATATTTATTTTACCAAGTTCAATGTCTTTAATCATTCTTTTAAACTCTGGTCTATCAAAATTGGTTCCAGTAAACCCATCATCAATATAAATATCAACTAATTCATAACCATTATCTTTTACAAATTTTAATAAGATATTTCTTTGATTAGTAACACTTTCACTATCTTTTTCTTTATCATCTTTTTCATCTTCTTTAGATAATCTAATATATATTGCTACTTTGTAAACTATTTCACTTACTTTATTTAAGACATTTGTAAGTACTTCCATTACTTCCTCCTTATTGTACTAATTAAATGTCTATTAACAATATAATACAAAATAATTATACCCCAAATGTTCCTATCTTACAATTAGATGAAAGTTTTGTTTTATAAAGTTCTAATAATAGATTATCTATAATACTTTGTAAATCTTCTCCTTTATCATCAAAGAAAATATTTATTTCTTTCTTTACTTCTACATTTTCATCATCTTGTTTCACTTTAAATTCCTCCTAGTTAAATCTATTACAAAGGTTAGAAAAATATAATTAAATAATAATGACAAAATATATCATCTAACCCTTGTATGTTGAAGATTTATTATAAATGCTTTTCTCAAAAAGTACATATCAGTTTGTCACATTTTCATCATTTTTAGTAAGGTTTTGAGTATCTTCTTCTTTTAATTCTAATTCCCAATACCATTTACCTTGAACTTGTGTACTTTTAATTTTCAATTCCTTTTTTGCTCTATTAAGAGTTGAAGTACTAATATCTAATTCTTTGGCTCTTGTAGTTATTTCAACAGCACTAACACTTCCATTATTTTCTTTTAAGACATTTAAGATAAAATCTTTCGCTTCTTCTCTAGGTCTTAAAGAGTCTTCACTTAAATCAACTTCTTCAATTTGGTCTAAATAGACAATACCATTATCTAAAATATCATAAAGTATAGTGTTACCTTTTTTACCTAATGAGGCTTTAGTATGTACTATTTCTTTATTTCCAAAATCATCAATTTGAATTGTTAACATAGACCTTGCAATACCAACAAAGTCAATACTTCCTAGTGCTCTATAAATGTCATTAGTTTTGCTCTTATTTCTATGCATTACTAATATAATGGTACAATTATATTTAATAGCAAGATTTCCAATAGGAGCGAGTAGTTGTCTTACTTCACTTGCTGAATTCATTGATATACTTCCTAAATATCTTTGTAATGGGTCGATGATAACTAATCTTGGACTTTGTTCTTTAAGCGCTTTTTCAAATCTTTCTAAATCATTTAAGTTGAATAGTGGATTATCTATTTCATTAATTATAAAGATATTTTCTTGATTAGCGTCACTTAAAATAAGTCTTTCTTTAATAGTGTCCTCAATACCATCTTCACCATTTTGAAATATAACCTTTGATGGTTTAATTTCATCAAAACCTTTATCTTCATCATAAAATGGAAAAGGTTCTCCTCTTGATACTCTTGAAGCCCAATCTATTGTAAGATATGATTTACCAGTACCAGGGTCTCCAACAACTAATACTAATCTTCCAAGTGGTAGATAAGGGTACCACAACCAACTTGCTTTTTTATACTTAACATCATCAAAACATATTAAATCTATGTCACTATTATAATTTTCATCATATATAATACTTTCGCCTTTAAATGAATAATCTTTTGCTCTATTACTAAATGACTCTATTTCTTTATCAGTTAATGGTTCTTTAAACAAATGATTATTTATAAAATTATCAATTTCTAATAATTGTTGAGGTTTGAACTGATATTTTCTATATATCTCTTTTGTATGATTAAAAAGCATAGTATTTCTTCCATCGTGGTCTTTCATATCAATAAAGCAAGTTTTATAATTAGCATTGTAATGTAGTGGGTAACAAAGTATTGGTAACTCTGGAAGATTATTTATTACTTCTTCCGTTAATTTTTCTTTACACTCTCGCATTTTATCATTTACTTTAACAACTGCTAAACCATTATTATCACTTCTATAATCGACTTGAAAACCTCCACAAGTAAAGTAATCAGCCCAATTATAAATTTTAATGTCACTTGGTCTTTTAAAGTACAAATGATAATGATTATTTTGAGATTTGGTCCAATAAGGATGATATTTTTCTATTAAATAATGAATTAAAAAATCTTCTTTATTAGAAATAATATTACCCTCATTATCTTTTATGATATTGTCTTCATCAAAGTCCAGTACTACAACACCTTTTGGAATAATCAAAGATGAAGAAGAAAAAGTATCACAACTTGATTTAGAATACTTTTTCTTATCTTCTTCCGTTTTATAAGGGTATAGAGGTATTTTATTCTTATCAATTTCTACAAACCTTAACATACATCTTCATCTACCTTATTGATATTGATATTATTCCTATCAAAAGTACCATGTACTGTCACATTGTTTTTTCTTGTTTCTTTTTTAGTAAGGTATTGATATAATGTAACATCAGCGCCTACTAAAAATTGTAATGAGTCAACAATAGTATCATAAGTTTTGAAGTTAATATCTCCAAAGTATAAACCATTTATTTTTTTTACAAAAGATACTAATTGTTCTAAATACCATTGGTCATAATCTCCACCAAAAGAGTATTCATCGGTTACAATTCTTTGAATTCCATTATCATTTATTTCATAAACTATAATGATTTTTTTATAATGCATATTTATAATACTTCCATCAGATAAGTATATTTTTTTAATTCTACCATTGTAATTTTTTCCAAGTTCCAAGTCATCATTAACAACTTGAAATGCCTCTTCAGCCATTTTTTCTAATTCAGTTTTTTCTCCATTATTATTGTGTAAATTGTTTTGTTCTTGATAATCAGGAAATGAACTCATATACTCATTGCCTTTAATATCATAACTTTCATTTGATTTCTTTTCTAATTTTTCTAATTCTTTATCTAAATCCATTTTAAATTCCTCCAAAATTATTATTTTTTAATTTATTAAAATCAAAATAATCTAATATTTTTTCTTCACTAAAATGTTTTTCAAAGTTAATTAATTCTCTTTTATAAACATTTTTATAAATATAAGTAGCATTACAAATTGCTTCTTTATCAATTAGTTTTTTTAACACTTTATTTAGATATTTAGGTGTAACAAAATGTTTTCTTTTAACCTTAATATCAAAGTCTTCTAATAAATCTAACAATTCTAATGTTGTAAGATTTTTTGATTTTTTACTAAAAAAGTTGTCTGAATAAACAATTCTTCCATTTTCTTTTTTACATTTGATTTTTATACAAGGATAACCTTGTGATGATTTAGTTAATATACTATCAACTATTTTAACTTTATAAGTCATATAATTTTCCTCTCTTTCTTTAATTTTTTTAAATTCCACTTTGTCCCTAAACAGTGTCACTCATATTTTTAGAAAGGATTTTTTAACTACATAAGTTTTTTAAATTTTTAAATTATAGAGATTTTTACCTAATGTGATTTTTATGTTAGATTTTAAACATAGTAATTTTCATGAGTAACACTATTTAGAGACAAAGATTTTAATAATATTTAATATCAAGTCATAGTATTTCCTCCTTTCACATTAAGAATAAATCAATATTTAAATTAAAAAAATACCGATATTTTCTCGGTTTTTCTCGGTTTTTTATTGACTATTGTTTTTAATTACTTATAATAGTATGTCAAAGGAGTTATATAGTAATGAAAATAATATATAAATGTTGGTTGCCATCTTCCAATTGTGATTTATATTCAAACAATAATTCTTTATATATTAGATTTAATCCAAATGAGTTAAGAAATTTTAGTTTAGAATTAGATAGTGTAGAATTGGTTAATCAAATGAGAAAATTAGGAAGAAAAATATTTGTAAGTCTATTCAATAATAAAAAATCAATAATACTAAGAAACAAAACTCATATAGAAACTACTTCTTATAGCAAAGAAATATTTGACAATTACAACTACTATAAAGATGATTTAATCAACTTCATTTTAAAATATGGAATACCTATTTATTCTCAAAGTGATTATGAGAAATATGATTTATTTTTTGATAACCCAATAGATTGTGAAGATACTAAATTTTTAAATCCTCTTATTGAGTCTGCTTTAACTATATTTATAGTTGAAACATTAAGAGTTGGAACTGATAAAAATGTACTTCCAAAGATATATAAAGAGTTAAAACCAAATAACAATAATGATATTATCTTTATATTAAATAACTTAATTTTAAACTATTCTAATTATTCTAATATTGATAATATATCTATCATTTCCATTTCATTAGATAATATCTCGTATCAAAGAGAGGTTATCAGTATTGTTAATGGTATGTGGTGTGAATATTATAATCTTGTTTATTCTAATTTTTCATCAATAAAACAATGTTGTATTTGTGGAGATTTAATCAATGAAGAAGAAAATTTAGATTATATAGATGCTCATAATTCTTGTTTAGAAGAATATAGAATAAAACTTATAAAAGAATTAGACAAAAAAATTAGTAAAGAAACTAATCCTGAAAAGATTAAAGAATACAAAGATAAAAAAGTAGAATATAAGAATGATATTAATGAGGTATATAAAAAATTTAAAATGAGACTTTCTTGGAATAAATATGATAAAAAAAAGAAGTTAAATTTAACTAATCATTTGAATTGAGTTTTAATATTCTATCTAATTTAGGTCGGCTCCAATTCATTAACCTAGCAAATTCACTTTTATTTATCTTCTTATTGTTGTATAAGTCTAAATTCTTATAGAAAGATAAAGGTATATCTTCTTTGGTTAGAGTAGGCCTTCCAAGTTTAACTCCTTTATTCCTACTATTTTCAATACCACTCTTAATTCTTTCTCTTGTAACTTCAACTTCTAAACTATTAAAAGACATTATGATATTGAGAAAGAAAGTAGTAAAAGGGTCTAATTTATCTTTTGAAAAGTCAACAACAATTCCATTTATAAGTAATTCTAATCTTAACTTCTTATCTTTTAATACTTGTAGAGTGTCAAAAAAGTCTTTAAATGACCTAGATAATCTACTCAATTCACAACAAACGATAGTGTCTCCAACATTACACTTATCTAATAATTCCATTAGTTTTGGTTTCTTTTCTTTGGTACCACTAATAAATTCATAGACTATATTTTCCTCCAATACTCCAACTTTCATTAACTCATTAATTTGTCTTGTTATATCTTGATTATTCTCATTAGTAGAACATCTACAATAACCATATCTAATATTACTATCTTCCATAGTCTCCTCCTTATATGTAACAAAAAACATACATTTAATTATTATTACAAAAAGGTGTCATTTCGTACACCTTTTTTAATCACTTTTATTAAGTTTTTAATGTAACACTAATCAAATGTTTTATGTACATATTCAAAATATTATTGATTTTCATTTTCTAAAACTGCATCTCTAACTATTTTTAGTTTATCAGCCGGTAACATCATAACAAAATCAATAAGTCTTTTATACTCGTTATTTAAACTACCAAATTGACTAATATTTGGAGTTGTATTACTGAATATAGAAATTTCTATATCTTTTAAATCTTCTAAATTTATTTTATTTGAACTTAAAATAATTACACTATTTAAGTTTAAATATATTGCTGTATTATCTTTACCACCAATACAAAATGATTTATTATACATAACTAAATTCCTCTTTCTATTTTTATTTTTTATAATGATAGACTATAAAATTCACTAATTAACTTGCTTTGCTCTTTGTTAAGATTTAAAAATTTAGTAGCAAAGTTAATTCTTTTTTCTATATTTTCTTTATTTCTTTGTTTTAATAGTTTATCTAAATCATCATAAGACATATTATAAGACTCTGCGAATAAAGATAGAGTAAATCTATTTAATTCACTTATAGGTATTTTATATACATTTCCAGTCTTTATTGCGAATAGTTTTCCTTGCTTAATATATCTTCTTAATGTTTTAGTTGATAAAGCCATCTTTTTACTAATATCTTTTAACCTAATATATTCTTGTTCCATTATTTAACTCCTTTCAGAAGTAGACAACTGAAGACAACAGTTTACTTTCATTACCATAATCAATATATAAATAAAAGACAAAATAAAAGATGAAGTGAACCCCAAATAGTTCACTTCAAAGATAGTAAGTTATACTTTCTATCAGTTAATATCATTAAATCAGCAATTTCTTTTAATTCATAATAATGGTCGTTATTCATTAGCTCTTTATTACCAGAACAACAAGATATTATAATTAGTGTTTTATTTTCTTCTTTTACTAATTCTTTTAGCTCAAATAACTCATCTTTGTTAATTTCTAATAGTTCTAAATAATCAACTAATATCACACTATAATCATTTATACATTTCTTTATAAAATCAATACTATCTACTTTATTAAAGATTTTTATACTATCATTTATCTTGATATGACTATTCTTTTCCAAGTTAATATAACATGAATTTTCATAGTTGTTAAGTAACGATATACCTAAACTAGATTTATAACTTCCTGGTTCTCCATATATAACTATTAAATTATTCTTCTCTAACATATTATCAATTCCTTTCTTGGTTATATATTATATCATAACTAGAAAAAATAGAGTATATTAACTTTTAATTTGTTTGTTAATATATTCTTGAAACTCATATTCTTCAACACTCATCTCATAATATTTCTCATATTTCTTTATTAGTTCAACTTCTATCTTATCTAGTAATTCTTCATAGCTTTTCTTAAAAAAGAAAGACTTAATATATTTTCTAATAACTTCCTTTTTAAAATCTTCTAGTGGTTCAATAACTAATCTACTATAATCTTCTAAATAATGCATACTAAAACCTCCATTTTAATTTGAAATATATTCATTACATGATGTATGAGATTTCAAAACACATCCATGTACTCTATTAAGACCTAATACTCCTTCCTTTCTACATAAAAAACAAGCAGTTTCTTTATAATTTCCACTTTTTATGTTACACTCATATAAATATTCATAACTAATTCCTGAACTTTGAGCATATTGATGACAACTATAATTTGATATAGAACGATAATAATGCCTCATAGTTTCATCAAAGTTTTGTTTATTATTTATTGCAGATAATAAAAATAGAGGACCAAAAATTATTAAAAATGCAATTATAAATGGTCTTGCTTTTTTAGCAAATTTACTTTGATAAAAATGTTTAGTTTGCTTAATTTTAAAACCACAATGAATACAGTTTTTTGAAGTATCACTTATTTCTTTATTACATTCAGGACATTTTATTAAAGCCATTATATCAACTCCTTACTCATTACTTAAATCTTTTAATAGTTCAATTACTAATTGTCTATATAGTCTATATTATTAATTACCATTTATTATGAAAAAGTTCTTCTTTTCTAATATAATCTTCAATGTCTTGCTTTTTAATAGATACTATACCATTATCACTAACTTTACATTTTTCCCAAACATTATAACTCTCTTCATTAACATTACTTATTTCTTTAAATCTGTATAGTCCTTTAAAGGTATAATATTCATTTCTAAAAAAGTCAATTTCCTTAACAAATAGAAATATGTATCTTATCTTATTTGAGTTATTATTCTCTCTAATTTTCTCAAGCCAAAAATTACCATTATATTCAAATTTGTTGTCATAGTAGTTTCCACTTTTAAAATTTAATGTATCGACTATAACTAATTTTCTCTCATCATTAAATTCATAATTTAATTTATCTAATGTAATACTGTTTGATTGATTATTAATATTATCTAAATTCCTTGTAGTTAAATTACTTTCAAAACATTTGAAGCATAATTTATTAGTTCTAAAATGAGTTTTATTTTCAATCAAATAACCTCTTTTAACAATAGAATCAACACTATTTTCATCATTTTTTAACATACTATCATTTGAAAGATTAAATGAGATACTATCATAGTAACTCTCAATAAGATTATCTAATGATTTATACTTACTTATAACATTAGTAATTTTTAATAAGTCTTCATCAGTATTTATAAACTTTATATGCTTATCTAAAAACTCACTAATAGAAATGCTTTCTATATATTTTTTAGATGTTTGATAATAATCATACTCATTTTCTTCTTTATTTAGAGTAGTTATAGAATTTATTATCATATCTTTATCATTACTATCATTGTTTCTTATGGTAGTTTTAATTAGAACTGCATATACTTTATCTTCATATTTACGATTAACTGTATCTACATCAATAGACAATTCTTTAAACTTATCTTTATTATTATATAAATAGTGTATTAGCTTAGTGTAATAAAGTATGGTTTTAGTTTGATGAGGTCCTAAATCACTTGAAGTTTTATTCTCAATGATTAAATAATATTGTTCATTATTCTTCATATTTAAAGTAAGTAGTATATCTATATCACAAAATTGTCTTGTTATATCTATACTTTTAATATCATTTATCTTATCAACTAAATCTTTCGGCATTATGGTTTTTAAAAACTCTTTTGAGAAGTTTTTATATAATTCATCATCAGTTACATTATAGAAATTTATAATCCAACTAAAGAAAGAGTCTTGTGTAGTTTCTTTTGTCGCAAATTTAAACAAATTATTATCTTTTTTTAACATATCTATACTTCCTTTCATTATGTCAAGGTAATGCTTAACATAACCATTATAGCATAATATTTATTATCAAACAATAGAAAGAGAGTAATTTCAATAATGAATTTACTCTCTAATTACTATTCATCTTTAGTTTTGTTAATATAAAAGTCTAATCTATTTGGAACTTCATCTTCAGTATGTCTTTCTTTAAGTAGTATATATGGTTCAAGTTCTAGTATTCTTGATATATCATCTAATCTATCTAATGAAATATTATATCTTCCAGTTTCTAAATTACTATAACTTTTTTCATTTATACCTAATAAATCACTAATCTTCTCTTGTGTAAAACCTTTAATAATTCTATAATACTTAATATTATTCCTTACTATTTTATTAGAAGATAGAGTGTTACTTGATTTCTCCATAGCATCACCTCGTTATACATAACTATGATACATTTTTTTTATAATTTAGATAACTATGCAGAGCATACTAATAAAATCTATAATAAGTCCTAAAACGTCCTACTTTAACCACATTTAATCAAATTAGTTAAGATAGTATAAATATATTACTTTTATAAAACTAATCTCTAAAGTGTCTCAAATTAACTCTCATCATTAAATGGAAAAGGTTTAAATTCTTCACTAGGTTGTCTATCAATAATTTGTTTTAATATCTTTCGTTCACTCATTGGTCTTAACTTATAAGTAATAATCTTACTTAATTCTTTCTTACATCTTGAATAGTTATTAAAGTAGTAGTCCATAACTATATCAATATCATCAACATATAAGGTATTATCTCTATAATGTTTATAGTCTTTTAACTCTTTATTTAACGATTTAGTATCATATCTATAAAGTAGTATATTAATTTTTAAGAATATATAATACAAATCTAAATGTTTTTTTAGTAAAGAGTCTAACATATCTTGATTAACATAACTTTCTTCTTTATATAAACTAATATATTCTTTATATTCTTCATCATTTAATAAGTTTTCCATTAACTTTTTTACTTCATTTATCATTATTCCACTTCCTCATTATCTTTAAACAATTCTACCAATTCAATTCTTAACACTCTTGATATTACTACTAATTCAGCAAGTGTTATTCTTTTTGCTTTACCATTTAATATATTTATTAGTCTTTGAGGTTTAATATCAGGATTTGCTTTTGCAATTAAATATTCTTGTGGAGTTACATTAGGACAATTCTTTTTAAATTCTTCATCATCTTTCATCTTGTCTAAATAACTCAATATTTTTAAAGTTATTCTTTCATAAATATTCTTAACTCACTTCCTTTCACTATTTTTTATTAATTCATCTATCATCTCTCTAATACAATTTGTCTTTTCCAGTACCAGTTTAAGACTATTAACATTAGATATTTCAATTTCTCTTAATAAGTCATTTATAGAGAGCAATTGTTTAGATATTGTATCATCTTTCATTTTCCTACACCTCCTAGTTTGGTAATATATAATACCAAGTTTTAGATGTTTGTAAATAACCTAATATTCTTTAAATATTATTATAAATAATATTTAAAATTTTTCTATTCCCAAAGTCCAGTTTCTTCCAATTCTTCATTAGTATATTGTCTATTTATATTACTTCTAACACTTACTTTAAAATAATTTAATAAGTCTTTAATATCTTTATTTTCTTCATCTTTAAATTTACTCTTAATAATATGACTAGTAGTATAAGTAACACTTCTTATAACTTTCTTATAATCTTCATTATGAAGTAAGTCTCTTAAAAAGTCATCATAATAGAATAAACTCATATCATTTATTTTAATTAAATCATTATCAACTATATATTCAGTTAAATGACAAAGGTCTAACTTTGTTTTATCTATTATTTTATCTTGTTTAATATAGTTATTATTTTCTTTAACCCCGGTCAAAAATTGGCTTTCCAATGTTTCGTTTTGGTCATATTGGGTATCATCTTTAAAATTAGGACTAAAAGTCTTACTTTCATAGATGAAATAATCATAATAATAACCATCTTTTGTAGTATATCTCTTAACATTAACATAGTTATTTCTTTTTAATTCATTTAGATATTTAGTTACTACTTTAATACTTTTACCACTTACTAAACTAATTAGTTTTAAATTAAATTTAGTATCATCTTTAAATGAAAGTAATAGAGTCATAAGTCCAATAGCACCAAAACTCAAATTCTTATCTTTTAAGTAGTCATTATCAATAATGCTATAATTTGAATTGTGTATATTTCTATAAATACTCATACTATCAACCTTATTTCTCTTATGATAGATTATATTATATCTTGTTTTTCAAATTTGAGTAACCTTTCTTGATATAATTTAAAAATAATGTTATACTTATATTGGTGATGATATGAAAAACAACTTATATATTTTTCCAGTTGACCAGTCAAAAGAAATTGATAGAATTTATAATTTATATTATAGACCAACTAATAATAGTAGTAATAAAGTTGATTTTCTTGGTTTATACAATAATAAAGAAATTATATGTGTTGGAAAAGTAATCTCAAAAGTTAATATCTTAATTAGAGATAAAAGCATTGTATTTTTTAAAGATAATATTGAGTATGATATAACAAAATTAAAAGAAATAAATGATAATAATATCTTGTGTGATATTTTTAACTTTGATGAGAATATTACAAACGAATATGTTTTTAGTAATGATACATTATCTAACCTTAACATTGATAATATACACAAAATTATTTTAGACATAATATATCGAATAGAAAAGACTATAAAATTTGTAGAAGATATAGATACAGAGATAGAAAATTTAACACATAATATAAATACTTTCTATATTATAGATAATTTTGAGTTAGTTGATAATTATGAGTTTTTAACGTATGGTAGTCCAATAAAATGTGATTTATTAGAGTTTTTAAATGAGAAAGAATTATCATCGCTTACTTCCAAAAAACTATCTAATTTATTAACATCTACAACTCTCAAAATAAAAAGTGAATAAATTTTGATTTGAAAGATACTCCCACATTTAATTTGGAGTATCTATTTTTTATGAAAATATAAAAATAATATAAATATATTAGATTTAATTAAAGTTCAACAGGACTTAAAAGAAGTATAAATAAGAAAAAATACCACTTTCTATTAAAAAGTAGTATCTCATATTCAAAGGTATGTATTTTTAAATGATAATGTGATAAACTTACTTTACAAACCTTATGTATTATATTGAAATATAGACATTTTATATTTTATCGCCACTGACATAAACCACCGGGTCCAATAGCATACAGGCTTTGAATTATTTGGAAACCGCTACCTAGGGGATCTGACCATGGATTTAGAAAGGATACGATTCTTTGCATACGATAGGGGGCAATTATTATTAGTCCTATAACTCCGATTAGTCCTAATACTCCTATTTTGATAAAGAAGTTCATTTTTACTCCGCTTACAAAGAGGAGGACAATGATGGTCATGACAATGACGACACCTGTTCCAAAATCTGGTTCTAACATTATTAAGCCAAAGACAAGAAAGAGAACTCCTAGTATGGGAAAGACGCCTTTTTTGATATCTTTTAGACTTCTTTCGTTATTTGATAAGTATTTTGATGTAAAGATTATTAGACCTAGTTTAGTAAATTCTGACGGCTGGATACCAAAACCTCCTAATCCGAACCAACTTCTACTTCCATTTCTTACTGTTCCTATTCCTGGTATTAGGACTAATGCTAGCATAGTAAGACATATTCCAAAGATAATATTAGATAGTTTTTTATAATTCTGATAGGGATATTTACTTACGATATACATAATGATATAACCTAGTATTAGAAAGATGCCTTGACTTTTTAGATATTTAAAGGGATCATTAAATTTATATTCAGCCCATACATAGGAAGAAGAATATATCATTAGGGCTCCAAATAGGCTTATTAGAACTACTGCGAATAAGAGTAATTTTCCTTCTTTTTTCACTTTTATCACCTAATTAATTTTATTCTTATAGAATAATTATTAGTAATAAAAAAAGGAAATAAGATGTTATTTCCTTTCAAAAAATGATATTATTTTAGCAGTTTTATATACTATTTTATGACTATTACTTATAGCTATTCTTTTACAGTAGGCTTTTCCTCCAATTGTAAGAGAAGCAATTAATGCTGTTATTAATAGTCCTGTATAAAAGATATTTATATTTAATATTTTAGATAGAGTAGTTGATATTGCTACTCCAGCAGAACCGGATATGATACCACAGATATCTCCAATGACATCATTACAAAATGATGATACTTTATCAGCATTTTTTTTGAAGTTGACGGCTTTTTTAGCTCCTTTTATTTTCTTAGAGTTCATAGCATGTAATGGCTCTTCGTTAGATGCGGTTACTGCTACTCCGACCATATCAAATACTATCCCTAGTGCGATAAAGAATAATAGTATTATTACTCCTATTACGATGTGTACTTTAGGCATTAGCACCTGCGATAGAGAAGAGAATAGTAGTGATATAAAGAAGGCTAATATTGTTATGATTATTACCCAGTTATTTTTATTTTTTTTCTTTTTCATAATTTTCCTTTCAAAAAAAGCCCTCCCGGGCTTTGATTTATATAAATGGCAATTCATACAGTTAACTTTATGTCTTAGGTCAAGTAGGGTTTCCCTATCTTCTACATCCCGTTACCAGGTTTGTGGTTTCCCTTTAAAGAAGATAATATATTGTCACCAGATATATGACTTGATTACCACTTAGTACATACTGTAATCCTATATGAATGTCACTCTAGGAGATTTCCTCAAGCAATTTCTTACTATTAGTTCTTTTTTGCAACTATGGTTTCATAATGCAATATTATATATATCTAGCTAGGAAATATATAACTGATCATTAATTCCCCATATTCACTCAAGACAAGCTACGCTACTCGTAAGTTTCCCCACATAGTAGGTTTAATCCTAGTTCGTATTATTTTTATAACACAAAGATAGGTCTCAATGGTTATTGGATCAGAATCATATGCCGTTATGAGTGTCCAATATCCTACCTTCCAGCATCCACCCTAAGTTGGGCACAAAAAGCAGACACAAGAAGTTTCACAGGTATGCTCTTTAGTGACTTTTTAGTTCCACCTTCATAGTAAGCTTAATTGACTAGAATAATGTGCCATCACATGTGCTTAATAATACCATAAATTTGCTAAAATGTCAAATTTGGTGATGGTATTTGGTATATTATATTCTTTTTATTTAAAATAATTCTTTTATTTATTTTCTATTAGTTTGTTATCATCTGTATATTTATAATCTAGAGTATTTTTATTTGATATGGCTGATTTATTTGTGGCTTTTTCATAAGACAATCTAGCATCATATGCTACCTCTCCACCACGAGATGCTACTTTCATATTTTCACTAAGTCCTTGTGGATGTTCTTCTTTTGCAATATCGCGATTAGCTATTTCTCCTAGATCTGTTAGAAGTATTTCAATATCTGTCATATTATCTCTTAAACTTTCTTTTCTAAGTCCTTTATATGTTTTGTATTCACTTGCTTTCATACCTGACCATCATTTATATATTTCATTAGTAAGCATGGCATATTCTATTGGCTTTTCAATGCCACCATCTTTCCATATATTGTTTAGTTTAAATCTATTTACTATACCTAGTAGTCTTTTTTTGATCCATTCATCGGTATATCCTTTTTTTCGATAATAGTTTACTGCTCTGTTGATAGCTATTTCTGGATCAAATACTTCATTTATTCGTTCGTTACCTAAATTTGCAAGCCAAAGTTTAAATGGTTCGGCCTTGGGACTGGGAACTGACTCTATTAATCTAAATATTCCTTCTGTATCTAAAGTATCTGTTTCCCTTAATTTACCATCTTGTGCCTTCATTTTCAACTTCCGACAAATTGTCGGAAGTTCACTTCCTTCTTCTTTAGTTAATCTTCTTTTAAGTGTTGTCCAATAATCACTTGCATCTTTAGTTTCTGCTAATGCACTAATAACGTCCACTACACTAAAGTAATAATCTTCTTTTTCACTGTCCCATATACTTCTAATGGTTTTTCCTTCAAATAGATTGGTAATTGTTTGTAATTTGCTATCCATTTATTATCACCTTTCCTAAAATTTTGTTATAACACTTTCCTTAAGGTTAATTATTAACCATTACCATTATAACATTTAATCTGAATATGACAACTTAAATACTTATAATTATAATAATATTTTTATAAAATTATTAAATAATATGATATACTTGATATAGATGGATACAAATAGGAAGTTGATAATATGAATATTGATTTTGTTTTAGATGAAAATAATATAAAATTGAGATTACAGAAAGACTTTGTAGATGAGTTAAATGAAATTGGTAATGATAATATAGCAAATTCGAACATAGAAGAGTTTATTAAACATTGTTCTCTGGAATATTTAGAAATAGTTAATAAAAAGAGTACTAAATGTTGAATAAATATGTAAGAACGATGGATGATAGTAATGAATTAATTGATAAAAAGATTGTAAAAGATTTGTTAAAATATTATTTAATTATGATATAAAAATATGGTATTAGGGGCTGTTTAAGAGAAAATAAAATAAAGAAACAATTAATATATAGAAAAGAGGTTATTATGAATTATAAAATTAATGTTAAATGTGAGATAAAAAATGCTAATGAAGAGTTAAAAGATAATATAGAGTTATTAAAGAAAGAATATTTAGAACTTAATTCTTTATATCTAAAACAAAAAGAAAAAGTAGCTTATTATTATGAAGATATTAATACTGGTAGTATTTTATCTTATAATAGTGATATTCTCTTTTATGCTGCTTCTAGTATAAAGGTACTAGTATGTGTAATGCTTTTAGAAATGGCTGATAATAATAAAATAAATTTAGGAGAAAAATTACTTATTACAATGGATGATTTAAAACAAGATACGGGCATCATTAAATATCAGAAAGAAGATACTTATTATACTTTAAAAGAATTAATTAGATTATCAATAGTAGAAAGTGATAATACAGCTTATATTAAACTTGTTAATTATGTAGGTAAAGATAAACTAGAAGAATATGGTAAGTCTCTTGGAGCATCTCATACGATGGAAGGAAAAGATTTATTTGGTTTAATTAATTGTGATGATATGGCTGTATATTGGAAGAAGATTAGAAACTTTATATTATCTAGTAAGTATGGAAGTGAGTTTAAAGATTGGCTTTCTAATCCATCATTTTCTATTATAGAAAAGAGTAGTATTGATAATAAAAACTTTGTTAAGAAATATGGTAGCTGGGATATTGCTTATCATGAATGTGGTTATGTAGAGGACGAGAATCCATATTACTTAATTATATTAACGCAAAAGTTTAAATGTGATGATAAAGAAGATTTTGTTAATGAGACTGCAAGTAGGTTAACAAGGATACATAAACTTATACATAAGTAAAAAGGTTATAGTAGGGTGAACTACTATATCTTTTTTTTATTATTATTTAAAAAAAATATTGACAGAGTATATATTATATGATAAAGTTTTTGTGCTTGTAATTGTATGTAAAAAAATAAAATTTTTGAAAGGGTAATGATATATGAGTAAAGATAATATTAAAACAGAAATTGTAGTGAAAGAACAAAAAATTAGTATTTTAAGAATTGATGATAAAGAGTATATTTCATTAATTGATTTGGCAAGATATGCAAATCCAGAAGAACCGAAAATCCCTGTTTATGCTTGGATGAGAAATAAAGACGTTTTAGCTTATCTTGGATTGTGGGAACGATTGAATAATGAAACTTTCAAAGGTCACGAATTCGAGACCTTTGAAAGTGAGGCTGGAAAAAATAGTTTTTATATGTCACCACAAAAATGGATTAAAGCGACAAATGCGATTGGCATTATTTCGAAATCAGGTAATAATGGTGGAACTTATGCAAGAAGCTATATTGCCTTTGAATTGTCAGTTAGCTTTCTCCAGAATTTTAACTTTATTTAATAACTGAATTTCAAAGATTAAAGAAAAATAAATCGTTTAATAATTCGGAATATATTGAAAATAAGTTTAATGAAATGAAGATGATTAATAAATAGTATTTTTTACTAACCGAACTAAAAAATAGTCACTTTATAAGTGGTAGAGTATATATTATATGATAAAGTCTTTGTGCTAGGAATTGTATCTAAAAAGTAAAATTTTTGAAAGGGTGATGATATTTGAGTAAAGATAATATTAAAACTGAAATAGTAGTAAAAGAACAAAAAATTAGTATTTTGAGAATTGATAATAAAGAGTATATTTCATTAACTGATTTAGCGAAATATGTAAATAAAGAAGATCCATCTGGTGTTATAAGAAATTGGATGTCTAATAAAAATTCATTTGAATTTTATTCTTTATGGGAAGAGATTAATAATCCTAATTTTAATTCCGTGGAATCTCACGTAATTAAAAACGAAGAAGTTCCATATAATAGATTTACCATGACACCAAAAAGATGGAAAGAAAAGTTTAATGCCATAGGTATTGTCCCTAGTAGTGGTAAATATAGTCAAGGAACATTTGCACATTCCGATATAGCTTTCGAATTTGCTAGCTGGTTATCGCCTGAGTTTAAACTTTATTTAATAACTGAGTTTCAAAGATTAAAGAAAAATGAGTCATATCAAAATAAAATTGATTGGCATGCTAATAGAGTTTTAGCAAAAGCTAATTATTTAGTTCATACTGATGCTATAAAGAATTATATTGTTCCAACATTGACTGAAAAGCAAAAGAAATTTGTATATGCTGAAGAAGCAGATGTTTTAAATGTTGCTTTATTTGGCATGACTGCTGGAGAATGGAGAGAAAGTAATCCAAAAGTAGCTGGTAATGGCAATATTAGAGATTATACTGATTTACTTCATTTAGTTATACTAAATAATTTAGAAAATATTAATGCTGAATTAATTGAAATGGATATTCCACAAAGTGAAAGACTTATGAGATTAAATAATGTTGCAAGAAGACAAATGGAATTATTAAAGAATAATAAATCGTTTAATAATCTTGAATATGTGGAAAATAAAGTTAATGAAGTAAAGATGATTAGTAAGTAACATTTTTATAAAGAAATGTTTATGGAGACTCCTGTTAATCAAAAAGTAGATATTTAACAGATATTACATATGAAGATAATAATGGCTGGATTTCAATTATTGTTGGTAATTATTCATGTTATATAACTAGAATAAATGCAAATGATTTTATACTTAATTTTCATGTTGATTATGATGGTTTTGATATACTCAATATTACTATTAATACAGATATATCAATTTTATAAATGTAGAATAAAATTTTGGTAATGGAATAATCTAGTAGAAGATTTCCGCGGATTAACTTGTTAATCCGTTAGCGAAGCGGTTAATAATAAAATACTAATCTTTTTTGATTAGTATTTTTTCTAATACACTGACAATTAAATACATGAGATAAGAAACAATCATTAAGATGATAATACCTGACATTACTAGATTTAAATTAAATACTTGAGAGCCATATGTTATTAGATATCCAATTCCTTTTTTAGATACTAAGAATTCTCCCATTATTACTCCGCTATTACCCTTGGTGCGAGAATATTTGCAAAGGTTATAAGATTCCAAGAAAGGTGTAATAAATATGGGAGCAAGAATGACTTGTCCTTATTGTAATAGTAAGGATACAACAAGTGTTATTTATCTTTATAGATATAATGATAATAATACTTTTATTAAAAAGAATAATGATGAAGTAAAATATTCAGAAAGAAAAAGAAAACCTAAAAGATTAAACTATGATGGAACTCTTATAACTGATCATAATCATAATAAGTATTGTAATAAATGTCATAAATCATTTAATTCAATAGAAAACTTATATGCAGTAGATATTAGTAAAATAACATTAGTATTTATGTTAAGTAAAGCAAGATATAAGTATGAATTTATATTTGATGATAAACCAACATTTATATTTAAAAGGAATTATGAATTAGTTAGTCAAGAAATAATTACTAATAAAGATAAAATAAAAATGCTAGATAGTATAACTAATTCTAAAATAAACTTTTGGAATAAAGAATATATCAATAAGGATTATGATAATTATAAATGGATATTAAAGTTAGAATATTATAATGGACTTTCAGAATGTTTTAATGGACATGATATGATTCCAAATAATTGGAATATATTTATAAACGGATTTAAAAATTTTATAAATAGATATGATGAAGATAATTTATTAAGAAAAATAAAAAATAACTAGAAAGATGTTTAAAAAGCATCTTTTTTTATTGTGTAAAAAGAAAGGAGAAACGATATTATGAATTTAAATTATGCAATATTAAGGGTTGAACCTATTATGACTATACCTGATTTAGCACAAATAGGATCACATAATAAACGAGAAAAGAAAGCATATCAATCTAACCCAAATATTAAATTAGAATTAACTAAAAACAATATAGAACTTGTTCCTTTAAATGTTAAATATGTTAAAGGCTTTGATGAATTAACTAAAGAATATAAAAAAGAACATGATGAAAGAATGAAAACTGAACGAGCTGATAGAAAGAAAAGATACCATGAAATGTTAAATAGTTCAAGAAATTGTGTTGCTGATGAATTAGTTATGACTGCTTCTCATAATTTCTTTAAAGATATGTCTAGAGAGCAAATAAAAGAATGGGCAGATACTTGTATGGAATTTGTTTATAATGATTTAGGTTATAAAAAAGAA
>CAMODE010000014.1 GCA_946611235.1 uncultured Caryophanales bacterium
AAGACAATATTAAACAAGTAAAGAAAAAAGATGTAACATTTTTACTGAAAATTAGCTATAGGATAATTTATTTTATATATGTAACATTTCTTCTGAAAAATAAGCCGTAATTTATGTAACATTTTTACTGAATAATCAGAATTTTTTATATTATCTATTATGGTCTTAATTTATTCATATAGGGTATAAGAAAATATTCATATACCTATCTTATTTATTTAATAGGGACTATCTTAATAATTTAATATATCCCTCTTAAATTTTACTTATCGCTTATAAAAATTCTTCTTTGATAATCTACTGTCTTTGTTTTAATATAGTCTAGGCTTTTTAATTTACTAATAGTATTTGATATTGTGCTTTTTGAAAGATTTAATCGTTTACCAATATAATCATTGGTAGCAAAACAATAACCTTTATCATTACTTAATGCTTTTACTAATCCATATACCACTTTATCCGTTGAATTTAATTTCTTATCTTCAATAACATTATCATTAATTACGATACAACCCATATACTATTCCTTTTATAATATTGTTTGGCATAGGCATTCTCCTTTCTTAAATAAAATTCCAATAAAAAAACTTGCATAAATTATACAAGCAAAAACGAGCTAAAGTAGAAGATATTTATAAGCCAATATTTTAAATCCCGCCTTGGTGGATTTCTGAATCTTATATTTCTATAAGATTTGAGATACTAATCTAAATCTCCGAACATTTAGTGTATCTCCATATCTACTTATCTAGCAGATATGTATTTCATACATTCCTCTTTTATATTCCTTATATATTAGTAGTTTTAGTTTTTCTAATATTTTTAGATTATTTCTAAATCCTACATTTGTTATTGGAATAAGATTTTGTATATCTCCTATATTGAAGTGGAATACTGTTCTATCAAATCCTTTGCAATATAGATAGGAATATATTTCTTTTGCTTCTGGTTTAATATTTTTATTGTCCCAGATCTCATTTGGTGTTTTAAACTTATTCATACATTTGATTTCCTCCTCTCTAATTAAAATTAACATTTAATTTTTAGTTGTTAATTTTTGTTAACACACTTAATATATCATGCTAATTACATCATTGTCAATACTTTTTATTAACATTTTTATCAAAAGTGTTGATTTTAATTAACATTTGTGGTATTATTAATGCAGGTGGTGAAGTTATATGCCTAAAAAAAATATAGGAGAAGAAATTGCTAAAGCTAGAGAAAATAAAGGTTTATCTCAAAGACAATTAGCAAATGCCATAGGTATAAGTAATGCCGAGATATCTAAAATAGAGTCAGGAGAAAGAGAAATACCTAATCCTAAACTATTTAGAAAGATAAGTAAAGTAATAGGTTTAAATTATAATGATATGATGGAAATGGTAGGTCTTGGTGGTAAATTAACACCTTTAAATCCTTTTATCAAAAAACATTATGAAAACTTAAAGGGCGAAGAACTAGATTATGAATGGATGTTATTTAGATCTAGTGTTAAAAGAAATGATGATATGATTGAATCCTTAAATGAAGAACTTGCAAGTAATAAACTTTCTGAAGAAGAAAAAGATTCAGCACTAGAAACGATACAAGATTTAGAATATCAAAATGTTACTAATAAACTTATACTTGGAATACTTGATGAAAACAGACTTAAGGAGGCGAAGAAAAATGCAAAAAATAAAGATGTATTTAAATAAAGTTCAAATAATTGGTTTTATACTATCAACTATAATGCTTATATTAGTTCCTATTACTAAAAATTATAAGTTGGTATCAGTCGGTTGGTTTTTTATAGGATTAACTAGTTTTGGAAATGCATTGTTTACTAAAGAGTGGTCTATTATTGGTAGAACATGGAATGAAAAAGATGATAAAAATCCTGATAAACAATTAACTAAAAAATATAGTGATAAAGTATTTATAGCAGTAGGTATATTAGGAATAATATTATGTCCTATAGCATTATTTGAAACTATATTTTCACAAAACTATATAGCAATGATAATTGCTTATATAGTATCCGCAATAGTAATAGTTGTTCTATTTGTATTAACTGATAAAGAACATGATAAAGTTGAACAACTATTACCAAATATAAAAAAATAGTTCTTTCGTTTAGATTGAACTATTTTTTTATTTAAAGAATGCGTGGCACGTTTTGTTGCGAAGCAATGAAAGTGGCGATAGTATTCTTTCTTTTTTATGAAGTCGCAAGACAAAATAAAAAAGAGCAACATTCACTTACGATAGTTTGTGAAATGTTGCTTATCGGGTTTCAAAAGGGTGTCCCTTTGCACACTATTCCTAGTTGGCATTATGCCGACTTGGTAGTGTGTTACTATCTTGTCTTAAAGATAGTTTCGAACGGAATATCTTAATCTTCCGATTATTTATTCCTAGATGATTGTCTTATTTTTTCATGATAAAAATAATTAATTATTATAGGTTTACCAGTTGGATTCTTTAAAAATGGTTCTTCATCTATAACATACATAAAACCA
>CAMODE010000015.1 GCA_946611235.1 uncultured Caryophanales bacterium
AGACTATTACAAAGTTATTTGAAGAAAAAGAAATAAGAAGTATATGGGATAGTGAGAAAGAAGACTATTATTTTAGTGTGGTTGATGTGATTAGTGCGTTAACTGATAATGATTATCAAAAGTCTAGAAATTATTGGAAATGGCTAAAAAATAAGTTAAGTAATGAAGGGAGTGAACTGGTTAGCAATACTAACCAGTTGAAAATGCGAGCTAAAGATGGGAAACTAAGGGATACTGATACTCTAGATACTGAAGGGATATTTAGACTTATAGAGTCAGTTTCTAGTCTAAGAGAGAAGTGTTTTGTATAAAATGGTAGGAGAGGAGAATAATTATGGAATTAAATGTAGATAATCAAATAATTAATTATATAAGAATAGAAAATGAAGACTATATTTCAATAACTGATATGCTTAAATCGAAAGATGGAAATTTTTTTGTTACGGATTGGCTAAGAAATAGAAATACTATTGAATTTTTAGGAATTTGGGAGGAATTACATAATCCTAATTTTAATTATGGCGAATTCGCCATAATTAAAAGCCAAGCAGGGTTAAATAGTTATAAATTAAGTGTTAAAGAATGGACTCAAAAGACTAATGCTATAGGAATTATTTCTAAAGCGGGAAGATATGGTGGAACATATGCCCATAAAGATATTGCTTTTGAATTTGGTATGTGGATTAGTCCTAAATTTAAATTACTATTGATTAAAGAATTTGAAAGATTAAAGAAACAAGAGCAGTCTCGATTAGAATGGGATGCTAAAAGGGAATTATCTAAAATCAACTATAAAATTCATACGAATGCAATAAAGCATAATTTAATACCAACTAAATTAACTAAAGAACAAATAAATTATGTTTATGCTGAAGAAGCCGATGTATTAAATATGGCATTATTTGGTACAACTGCTAAAAAATGGAGACAAGATAATCCTAATTTAGATGGGAATATAAGAGATTATGCGTCAATAAATGAACTTATTTGTTTAGCTAATTTAGAGAATATTAACTCTGTTTTTATAAATGATGGATTAAAGCAATCGTTAAGACTAGAAAGATTAAATAAAATAGCGATATCTCAAATGAAAATATTAAATGAAAGTGATAAAAGTAGTATAGAAAATGATAAATCATTAATGACTAATTAATAGTGTCATTTAAATCTAAATAGTTAGCCTTGATAGAAAATAGAATTAAAGGTATATTAAATAGAAATAAAATAGAATAGTAAGTAAACTAAGGGTTTATTTACTTTATTTTTTTATGAATATGTAGTATGATTATTATGGTGATAATATGAATAAAGGAAGTATTATTGTTAATATAAATAGTGTTAAAGATATAGAAAAGATAAATAAAGATACTAAGTATATTAATATTAGTATTGATAATGTTGATATAGGAGTTATAGATTATTTCTTAGTTAATGGTAAGGATTATTTATATAGTGATAGTATTAATACTATTAATGGGTATATATATGTTAATTATGATATGTTTATGAGTAGTGAGAAAGTTATTGATAATATTATAGATAGGATGCCTAGTAATTTGAGTAATTTAGAAAAAATAAGATATGTGTATATTTATTTAGGTAAGATTCTTAGTTGTGATATTAATACTATAGAAGATAAGAATGAAGTTATATCTTTTAGTAGTATTAGTACCATTAATAATATATGGGGTAGTATTAATAAGGGTAAGACTAATGATATTACTGTATCTAAGATATTTATGTATATATTAAATAGAATTGGTATTAAGAGTGAACTTATTAATAGTAGTGTTAATTGTATTGGTAATAAGATATATTTAGAGGATAATAAGTTTATAGTGGTTAATTTATTTAATGATTTGGCTTATATACAAGGGGGATTTTGTTTAAGATACTTTGATAAGTATAATAGTGATAAAAAGATAGATAAGAAACTTGGATATATTAATGATGAATATACGGATTATTATTTGAATAAGACTTTATCTGATATTGATTTATTAGATAGTAATGTCGTAGAGATTATTTTATCTTTAACTGAAAAGATTATTGATATAGATAATATTGGTACTTTAGAATTATCGAAGATATATAGGGATATTTTTGATAAGTATTTATCTAATTATGATGTTAGAATTAATAATTTTTATGTTGTAGATAGTGGTAATAAAAAGCATTTTATTGTTATTAATTATGGAGAAGAGTATTATAGTTATAATTATAATAAGAAGTGTTTTATGAAAGTTAAATATGAAGATATTTATAAGAATTTAGAAAATCATTTAATTGGTATATATAGTGATGAGAATTTTATTAAAGATAGGAAAGAAGTTAGGGTATGATTGTTAAGATAGATAATTTATCTCATGATTTAAAGGGTATTGCTAAAGTTAATGGGAAAGTTACTTTTATAGATAATGCATTACCAGGTGAAGTAGTTAATATTAAAATAATGGAAGAGAAGAAGAATTTTAATAAAGGAAAGGTTATTTCTTATATAGAAAAGAGTAAGGATAGAATAGAAAATATTTGTCCTTATTTTGATAGATGTGGTGGTTGCTCTTTTAGTGGTACTATTGAATATAAGAAGAATATTTTTAGGGATATATTAAGGAGATATGCTAATATGGATATTAATCCTAATGTTATATATGGTGATAATATTTATGGATATAGAAATAAGATTAGTATGAAGATTAATAATGGCAAGCTTTCTTTAGTAGAAGAAAATTCCACAGAACTTGTGGATATAAATAAATGCCTTCTTTGTAATGATAAGATTAATATGGTTATTGAAAAGTTATCTGTTATTAATTTAGATGATCTTAAAGAGGTTATTATTCGTGGTACTGATAGTATTATGGTTATATTAAAAGGAGAATATGATTATGATATTATTATTAAATTATTAGAGGACTATGTAGATAGTATTATATATAATGATGTATGTGTATATGGAGATGAATATATTATTATTAATGTAGATAAGTATAGATATGGTGTATTTCCAGAATCATTTTTTCAAGTTAATACTTTAATGATTAGTAGGTTATATGATAAAGTTAAAGAGTATGCTGGGTGTGGAGATAAACTTTTAGATTTATATTGTGGTGCTGGTACGATTGGTATTTATTTAGCAGATAACTTTAAAAGTGTTAGAGGTATTGAGATTAATAATGCTGCTATTAAAGGAGCTAATCTTAATAAAGAGATTAATAATATAAATAATATTTCTTTTGAACTTGGTAATGCCAATAATATTAATATATATGAAGATACATTAGTAGTGGATCCTCCGAGAAGTGGACTTGATGATAAGACAAGAAATATTATTATTAATTCTGAAGTTAAGAAATTAGTATATGTATCTTGTAATCCTATTACTTTAGCTAGAGATATTAATATATTTAAAGATAAATATGATATAATAGATATTACTTTATTTGATAACTTTCCTAATACTATTCATATGGAGAGTGTGTGTTTGTTAGAAAGAAGGTAGTATATGAAAAGAGGTAATAAAGAATTAAAAAAGTATATTGAAGAAAATATATTTCCTAAATATGATAAATTTTATGCTCATGGAATGATACATATTAATAATGTAATAGAAAATATGATGATGCTTGCTGAATACTATGATTTGAATGTAGATATGGCATATACAATAGCAAGTTATCATGACTCTGGGTTAGGTATAGATCGTGAAAATCATGAATATGAATCTAGAAAGATATTAATAAATGATAAAGAATTAAAGAAGTATTTTAGTGATGAACAACTTGATATAATGAGAGAAGCTATTGAAGATCATAGAGGCTCTAGGAAGACAAGACCAAGAAATTTTTATGGAGAATGTATATCGGACTCTGATCGAGATTTTGATATTGAGTTACTAGCTAAAAGGCAAATTTCAACTTCAATAAAACATTATCCAAATTATAATTTTGAAGAACATTTTGAAAATTGTTATAGCTATATTTGTAGAAGGCTTAATGACAAAGGAAAGTTTAATCTATGGACTAATAATCCTATTTTAGTAGAGAGAAGAGATAAGTTTCAAGAGGATTATTTAAATAAGGAATATGCTAAATTAGTATATGAAAAAGAGTGGAATAAAATTACCAAAGATGGAACATATGAAAAGATATTAAACTATTATGAAGATTACTAATATAGTTTGTTAGGAAAAAGTAAATGAACTATTAGAGAATTTCTAATAGTTGGTAACTAATGATTAACTATGATAAAGGAGGTTTTAAATGTGGTTGATAAGAGGATAGGAAATGAATATGATATTATTTTTTATGAAGATGGAGAAGGAAATACTAAAGTTGAAGTTCTTCTTCAAGATGAAGATATATGGCTTAATGTTAATGCTATAGCTAATTTGTTTAGTGTTGGAAGATCTGCTATAACTAAACATATTAATAATATATATTCGGATGATGAATTAGATGAAAATAGCACATGTTCCATTTTGGAACATATGGGTAACGATGGAAAACAACAGTATAAAACAAAATATTATAATTTAGATATGATAATATCTATTGGATTTAGAGTCAATTCTAAAAAAGCTATTAAGTTTAGGACATGGGCTAATATATAAATATGATGTTGGTATTGCAAAAAATTATTTAAATGAGGAAGAACTAAAAAAGTTAAATAGGCTTACTATTTCTTTTCTTGATTATGCAGAAGATATGGCTGAAGAATATAGGGTTATGACTATGCAAAATTGGATAGATGTTACTGATAAATTATTAAAATTTAGGAATAAAAAAATACTTGGTGATGCTGGTAGTATTTCACATAAAGAGGCTATAAAAAAAGCAGAAAATGAGTACGAAAAGTATAGAATAAAGCAAGATAGAGAATATGTTTCTTCAATGAACAAAATGTATAAAAAGTATTTGGAAGAAGAAAAAAATGAATGAACTATTCGGAAATTACGAATAGCCCGTAACTAATGGTTAATTGTTATAAAAGAGGTTTTAGTGTATGAATGATATTGAGTTATTAATGAAGATACTTAGTATGGATAAACCCAGTATTGGGATTAAAGATAATAAAGAGTATATTTTTAATCTTATTCCGGGATTAGAAAAGTGTAAGGGATTTAATCAGAATAATCCTTGGCATATATATGATGTATATGAACATATTTTACATGTTGTTGATGGTGTTGACAATAATATGGTACTTAGATTTAGTGCTTTATTTCATGATATAGGTAAGCCTTATGTATATAAAGAAGATGAAAATGGTATTGGACACTTCTATGGACACTGGGTTATATCGAGAGATATATTTGAGTCTTTTGCAGATAAATGTCATATTGATAATAAGAAAGTTATTTCTAATCTTATTTATTATCATGATATTAATATTGGTAAATTAAATGAAGAAAATATTAAGTATATAGTTAATGTTCTTGGTATAGAAAATATTCCTTTATTATATAATCTTAAGAGAGCAGATCTTTTAGCTCAGAATAGTAGGTACCATTATATGATAGATAATCTGAATAGAGAAGAGAGGAAATTACTTAGGAGTAAGTATGAGAAGATATGAAAATAAGAATATTAATTATGATAAGTTAATTGGTTATGGATTTAAATTAGATGGTAATAATTATGTATTTAATAAGAAAATTCATAATGATGAATTTAATGTTATAGTTAGTGTTAGTGATAAGGGTATTACTTCGAAAGTTATGGAAGTAGATAGTAATGAAGAATATGTACTAGTAGATACATCATCTACTGGGAGTTTTATATTAGAACTTAATAAGGAATATGAAGAAGTTATTAATGATATTTTTAATAAATGTTTAGATAAATATGATTTATCTAATGAAGTTATTTTTTATATTAGAAGCAAGTATGGTGATGAATTAGAGTATTTATGGGAGAAGTTTCCTAGTTATGCGGTAGTTAGAAATAAGAAGAATAGAAAATGGTATGCTTTAATTGCTGAGATAGAAAAGAATAAGTTAATAGGAAAATCTAAGGAATTAATATGGGTACTTAATTTAAGGTGTGATAGGAATATTGTTGATAATGTTAATATATTTCCGGGATATCATATGAATAAAAAAAACTGGATTAGTATTAATTTATGTGGTAATATAGATATAGAAGAAGTTTATAATCTTATTGATAGGAGTTATTTATTGTCAGGGAGGAAATGATTATGAAAGAAAAAATTGTTATGGCCGCGAGAGAATTAATAGAGGGGCAAAAGGGCTATTTAAATTATTTAGAAGAGTATTTTGATTTTATTAGTAATAGAAATACTACTAGAAAAAGTGAAATAGAAGATTTATTGGATATTGTTCTTAATATGTTTCAGACTAACGAGACATTAGATTTATATATTAGAATATGCTCGTATTATCACGCTATTGATAGGGAAAATGCGATGGAATATGCACAGTTTTATTTAGATATGTATAATGATGATAGGGTTATAAGAGAAATAATGAAAATAGAAAAGGAGATTAAAGTTTATGCAAAAAAGTAAGGTTTATTTTACTAAGGAGATTAGTAGTGATAGTTTGATTAGGATATATGAAGTCCTTGGAGTAGAATTAGATGGTAAAATAGGTGTTAAGGTATCTACTGGGGAAAGGGGCTCTAAAGGTTATTTAAAAGCTGATTTGATTGGGCCATTAGTTAAGAAACTTGGTGGTACAATAATTGAGTGTAATACAGCTTATCCGGGAGCTAGAACTAGTTATGAGGAACATATTAAGGTTGCTGAAGAACATGGTTTTACTACTATAGCAGATGTTGATATTATGGATAAAGATGGGGAATTTAAGATTCCTGTTAAGAGTGGTAAACATTTAGAGTATGATATTGTTGGTAATAATTTAAAGAATTATGATAGTATGCTTAATTTGGCTCATGGTAAAGGTCATGCTATGGGTGGATTTGGTGCTAATTTAAAAAATCAATCTATAGGAGTATCTTCGAGAAATGGTAAGGCTTATATTCATAGTTGTGGACAAACTGATGATCCAGATAAGTGTTGGAATTGTGAATATGAACAAAAAGATTTTATCGAGAGTATGGCAGAAGCTGCGAAGGCTGTTAGTGATTATTTTGAAGATAATGGTAAAAAGATTGTTTATATTACAGTTATGAATAATATTAGTGTTGATTGTGATTGTGATGCTCATCAAGGTGATCCGGTTATGAATGATTTGGGAATAATAGGTAGTTTAGACCCCGTAGCTAATGACCAAGTATTTATTGATATGTTATGGAATAGTAGTGATCCTGGACATGGTAAAATGATGGAACGTGTTGATAGACAAGAGGGAAGACATATTACCGAATATGCTTCAGAGATTGGTCTTGGTAGTACTGTTTATGAACTTATTAATATTGATTAGAGGTAGTTATGAAGAAGTATTTGAATTATTTAATTAAAGGAATATTTGCAGGGGTAATGATAGGTATTGGTGGTACGATATATTTATCTTTAGATAATAAAATGGTTGGATCATTTTTGTTTTCGATTGGACTACTTATGATATGCATGTATAATATGAATTTATATACTGGTAAGATAGGGTATATTGTTGTTAATAAGAAGAGTTATTTAATAGAATTATTACTTACTTTGATTGGTAATTTTATTGGTACTTATATACTTGCTTTTTGTATGTTAAGTAGTAGATTTAGTTCTATTGGTGATAAAGCTAAGGTTATATGCGAGATGAAACTTAATGATAATTTAATTAGTATATTAATTCTTTCTTGTTTATGTGGTGTTCTTATGTATATAGCTGTTAATAATTATAAGAAGCATAGTACTAGTATTGGTAAATATATGGGTATTTTTATGTGTGTTATGGTGTTTATCTTAAGTGGTTTTGAACATTCGGTTGCTAATATGTTTTATTTTTCCGTAGCGAGTATGTTATCTTGGAATTCTTTATTATATTTATTTGTAATGGTTATGGGTAATTCTATAGGGGCTATACTTATTTCTTTATATGATAATAAGATAAATAAATAAAAAAGTATTATAAATTTTACAATTTTTGAAAAAAATGTTGTATATATATTATAGAGGAAGCATATATGCTTCTTTTTTTAAGGAGGAAAAGTATGAATTTAAAAAAATTACCTAGTGAAGAAAAACCTAGAGAGAGATTACTAAAATATGGAAAAGAAAATATTTCTAATGATGAATTAATTGAAATAATATTAAAGTCTGGTAATAAGAAATGTGGTATTAAAGATATTTCTCATAATATTTTATCTTCGGTTAATAATATTAGTGAACTTAAGAATTTAAGTATTAATACTCTTAGTAATATTGAGGGTATGAGTAAGATTAAGGCAATAGAATTAGTAGCTGCTATTGAACTTGGACGAAGAGTATATGAAGATAATAATTATGAGAATTTAGTTAAGTTTACTAATCCGAGTACGATTATTAATTATTTTCATAATTTATTTAAGGATAAGAAACAGGAATATTTTTATGTTATTTATTTGGATAATCAAAAGAATTTTATTGATAAGAAATTATTGTTTAAGGGTACTGCTAACTACTCTTTAGTTCATCCGAGAGAAATATTTAAAGAGGCTTATATGTTATCTGCGAGTAATATTATATGTATACATAATCATCCATCAGGAGATGCTACTCCTAGTAAAAATGATATAGAACTTACAAAAAGAATTAAGATGATTAGTGATATACATGGTATTGGCTTATTAGATCATATTATTATTGGTAATAATAATTATTATAGTTTTTATGAAGATAATAATTTATAGTCTTTTATTTTAGTAAAAAATATTATATAATTATGGTGATGGGAAAGTGATAATATGCTTGGTAAGAAAAAGAAAATACCGAAGAAATTTATTATTGTTGGTATAATTATAATAATAATTATTATAATTATTATTCTATCTTTTTCTTTAAAGAAGGATAGAAAACTAAATCCTGTTTTTTCTTTTGTTAGAGATGGGGTATTATCAGTAGAGAAAGTTATTACTTATCCTTTTGTGTTTGTTAAAAACAAAATTAGTGATTATAATGAACTTAAGGATATTCAAAAAGATAATGATATACTTAAAACTTCGATTGATAGAATTGATTCTGTTGAAGCAGAAAATGTTGAACTTAGAAGACAACTTGAAGCATTAAAAAGTGAACTTAATATTGATTATACTCTTAGTGATTATGATTATTTAAATGCTACAGTTATAAGTAGAAATGTTGGTTATTGGTTTAATATTATTACAATTGATAAGGGCAGTTATAGTGGAGTAGAAAAAGATATGGTTGTTATTAATGCTAAGGGTTTAATTGGTAAAGTTATTAGAACTACTAGTTTTACTTCTGATGTTAGACTTATTACGACTAGTGATACAAATAATAAGATATCTGTTAGTATTAGTAATGGTAGTGATAATTTATATGGTCTTATTAATAGCTTTGATTATAGCGATAATTATTTGGAAGTAGAAGGTATTAGTAATACAAAAAATGTTTCAATAGGGGACAGAGTATATACTTCTGGTCTCGGTGGTATATTTCCATCAGGCATTCTAATAGGAGAAGTATCAGATATTACAACAGACTCTTATGATTTGGCTAAACTTATTAAAGTATCTCCATCAGTAGATTTTAATGATATTAATTATGTTAGTGTATTAAAAAGAAAGAGTGCTGAAGATGATAATTAGTATTGTTTATTTAGTTATATCTTTAGTATTAGAAGTTATTATGTCTAATTATTTTTCTAGTACTTTAACAAATGTTAGTCTATTTAGTACAATCTATACTATTGTCGGCTTAGCTATTCTATATCCTTATTTTAATAATGATAAAAAATATTATCTATTAGTAGTTTTATGTGGTATTATTTTTGATATGGTGTATACTTCTACTTTTATGTTTAATTTGATTGTGTTTTTTATTGTTGGGATATTGATAAAGATATTATATAATGTATTTCCAGAAAATATTTTTATGTCTAATTTGATTAGTTTTATTAGTATTTTGATATATCATTTAATATGCTTTATATTATTAAATATATTTAGTGGTGTTAGTTATGATTTTATGATTTTAGTTAATATTATATTAGGTAGTATTATTATGACTATTATTTATACGACGATTAGTTATTTTATTATTAAATTTATTTTTAATAAGTTTGGTATTAAATATGTTAAATAAAAAAATTTCTTTATAAAAAGAAATTTGGTTCATTATTATAATTATATGTATTGTATGAAGTAGTACTGTTAGTACTATTTTCTTTTTTATTATTATTTATATTGTTTGTATTTTTTTTGGTATCTGTTTCATCTTTGAAGACTGAAGCTATTTTAATCATTGATCTCATGTTATTAATCATTGGTCCTACTTCTTTTACTACAGGTATAGCATCTCGCATTACTCCTAGGGTACGAGATACATTATTTAGCGTGTTATTCCAGTTGATATTATGTATTCCATGAAAGAGTGAACGTACTGTACCGGTATTAAATAGAGAACGAGTTATTCCTGGATTTGCTGTATATGGATTATACATCATATTATTTGGCATCATAAATGGTCTAAAATTATTTCCATACATAATTAAGACTCCTTCCTAAAATAATATATGAAAAATAGTAAAAAAATGTTAAAAAAGTTTTACTTTTATG
>CAMODE010000016.1 GCA_946611235.1 uncultured Caryophanales bacterium
CAACTTTAAATTTCAAAAAAATATACACTTGTATGTGTATTTTTCAATACTTTTCTTATATCCATTCTATATCCATATACTAGAATATACTAGTAAAGGTATTATCAAACTAACATAGTTAGTTTGACCCGCCAAAGGCGGTTAATTAAAAAAGGAATTACTTAATCTTATAAGTAGTTCCTTCTCTTGTATCTATTAGTTCTATTCCTTTATCAAGAAGCTCATTTCTAATTCGATCAGCTTCATTATAATCCTTATTCTTTTTAGCAGTACTTCTTAATTCAATCATCTCTTTAATATAAGAGTCTAACTCAGTATCTACTACTACTACTTCTTCTAATAAATCTAAAGATAATACTTTATCAAAAGATTCTACTAATAATTTTTTAGTTCTATCACTAATATTATTATCTTTTAATAAATCAAATAATACTGTTATTGCACTAGAAGTATTTAAGTCATTAGATAGACACTCTTTAAATCTATTATTATAGTTATTAAAGTCCTCTTCTATGTATTCACCATTATCAGTAAGAGATAATACTCTTTGTTTTAATTTCTTATACTGGTTTGATGCACCCTCTAATATATCATAACTAAAAGATAATTGTTTACGATATGGGCTAGTTAAACATAAATAACGATATGCTAAAGGATCATAACCTTTATCTTCAAGTAAAGATACCGTTAAAAACTCTCCTTTACTCTTACTCATCTTACCTTCTTTATCATTTAAGAAACCTAAATGTACCCAATAATTACACCATTTATGTCCTAAATAACATTCAGACTGAGCTATTTCATTAGTATGATGAGGAAAGACAGCATCTTCTGCTCCGCAATGGATATCAAGGTATTCTCCGAGATTTTTTATAGCTATCGAAGAACACTCAATATGCCATCCAGGATATCCCTTACCCCATGGACTATCCCACTGTAATTCTTGATTATTAAATTTAGAATTAGTAAACCATAGTCCAAAATCAAAAGGATTCTTTTTTGAGGTATCGACTTCAATATCAGAACGAACTGCTACTGATAATTCTTCTGGATTTCTTCCCGATAATTCATAATAATTTTTAAATTTACTTGTATCAAAATAAACATTACCATCTGCTATATAAGCATAATCTTCTTTAAGTAACTTTTCAATCATCTTGATATAGAAATCAATATTATCAGTAGCATTACTAACAATTTCTGGCCACTTGATATTTAACTTATCACAGTCTTTATGAAAAGCATCAGTATAAAACTTAGCTATTTCTAAAGCACTTTTATGTTCTCTCTCAGACGCTAAAGTCATTTTATCTTCACCTTCATCGGAGTCTCCAACATTATGACCAACATCAGTAATATTCATACATCTTTTAACATTATATCCTAAGTATTTAAGCGCTTTTTCTAAGATATCCTCAGATATATATGTTCTTAAGTTTCCTATATGTGCATAATGATAGACAGTTGGACCACATGTATACATAGTAACTTCATCAATACTGTGAGGAATAAACTCCTCTTTCTTTTTAGTTAGTGTATTATATAAAAACATAATAACCTCCTTTATATTATATTTATTTATATTTTTAATTTGTTATATATACTTTCTATGGCTTCAAAGCCGTTATTGGTAGGATATATATTCCCGTTTCTGGGTCTTGGACCACTGAATCCCATAAGCCACATATAATACACATAAATTTTGGCTTTTTATCAGATTTTTCATAGAATTTTAATAATGTATTAGTGGCATCTTCTATTTCATTAGCCCCTAACTTTATTTCAATAGCACCATATTCCCCATCTTCATTTAAGACTATTGCATCTACTTCTAAACCAGATACATTGTTTCGATAATGTCTTAACTCTCCATTATTATAATTGGAATATATTCTTAAATCTCTTTCTACAAGAGCTTCAAATAAAAATCCAAAAGTATTTAAATCATTTATTAATTTTTCAAAATTAAGATTTAATAAAGCGCAGGCTAAAGATGGATCAGTAAAATGTCTTTTTGAAGACTTTCCTATATTATCTCTTGATCTAATATTAGGATTAAATGCTTTTTGATTCTCAAGCAAATGTAATTTATCTAAAACATTTAAATAATCTCCTACTGTATCCTTATTAATTGAATCATATTCATTTTCAATAACATCTTTTATTAAAGTCTCATTAGAAGCAAGAGTTGATTCATTTCTAGCAAGTGATTTTAATAACATTTCCATTTTATTTTTATCGCGTTTTACACCATCAATTTCATTAATATCTTTGTCTAATATATCTCTTATATAACTTTTGGCAATTATTTGTGATTCTTTAGCAGTTTTTCCAATATTTTGTGGCCATCCACCCCTAATTATTAAATTTGCAATATCTTCTAATTTTAACATTTGTACAGGACTATTTTTAACTTTATTGTTGAACAAGTCAGTCAATGTAACAATACCATTTGAATCGCCAGACTCATATAATGACATTGTATACATATCTATCTTGCATATTCTACCAGCTCCCGAGTGACTTATAGTACCTTCTTTCTCAGTTGCTGATCCAGTTAAAATATATTTCCCAGATGTTTTATCTTCATCACATTTTCTTCTAACATAATCCCATATAGATGGGAGTAATTGCCATTCATCAATTAAAATTGGTGGTTCACCATTTAATACTTGTTCAATATCCATCTGAGCTAACTTTAACATTTTCTTATCATCAGTATTAATATATTTAACAGTGTTTGAATGAGCTAAACTAGTCCATGTCTTACCACACCATTTAGGTCCAACAATAGATATTGCACCAAATATTTTTAAATATTCATCAATTTGTTTATCAATTAGTCTTTCTTTATATCCTTCGTTAATCAGTGACATATTTATCTCTCCTTCACTTTAATATTAACATATTTACAAAAAACATACAATATCAATCGGAAGTTTTTAATTATTTCAATCGGAAACTTTTAAATGATTGTATTATATTTATTTTCTTTCTATTTTTCCCATACCACCCATATAAGGCCTTAACACTTCAGGAATAGTAACACTTCCATCTTCATTATAATTGTTTTCTAATAGAGCTATTAAAGCTCTCGTATTTGCTAGAACGGTATTATTTAAAGTATGGGGATAATAGTTACCATTTTCTCCTTTTACTCTAATCGATAATCTTCTTGCTTGAGCGTCTCCTAGATTAGAGCAAGAACCTACTTCAAAGTATTTTTGTTGTCTTGGACTCCATGCTTCAATATCACATGATTTTACTTTAAGGTCCGCTAGATCACCAGAACAACATTCTAATTGTCTTACTGGAATATTCATATTTCTAAATACTTCAACAGTGTACTTCCACATCTTATTATACCAGTCCATTGACTCTTCTGGGTCACATAGAACAATCATTTCTTGTTTTTCAAATTGATGTACTCTATATATTCCTCTTTCTTCAATACCATGAGCTCCTACTTCTTTTCTAAAGCATGGACTATATGATGTCATAGTTATAGGAAGATTATCTTTCTTTAATAGTTCTCCTTTAAATTTACCAA
>CAMODE010000017.1 GCA_946611235.1 uncultured Caryophanales bacterium
CAATATATTATTGGTAATGTAGATTTTTATGGTAATAAGATAATTGTTAATAAAGATGTATTAATACCTAGATTTGAAACAGAGTTATTAGTTGAAAAAACTATTAAGTATATTAAGAATAAGTATGATAATAAAGTAGATATACTTGATATTGGTACTGGTAGTGGAGCTATTGCTATTACTTTAGATAATGAAGTTGATTGTGATATGGATGCTATTGATATATCTAGTAAGGCATTAGAAGTTGCTAAAGAGAATAATAAACTAAATGGTACTAATGTTAATATGTTTATTAGTGATGTATTTGATAATGTTAATAAGAAATATGATGTTATTATTAGTAATCCACCATATATATCAAAGAATGAAAAGATAATGGATATTGTCAAAAATAATGAACCTCATATTGCTTTATATGCTGATATGAATGGATTATATTTTTATGATAAGATACTTAGAGAATGTAAGAAGTATTTAAAGGATAACTTTATTATTGCTTTTGAAATTGGATATATGGAAGCTAATGAGATAGTAGAAATAGCTAATAAGTATTTAGATAATATTAATATTAGTGTTGAAAAAGATTATAGTAATAGAGATAGATTTATCTTTATTATGAGTGAGTAGGTGATTGATATGGCAACTTGTAGTAGTTGTAAAAATTTAGATACGAAGAAAAAAGTAGATGGTGCTTGTAGTGGGGCAAGATATAATTGTAAGAAACTTAAGACTTATGTAGGTGGAGACATGGATGCTTGTGAAAAGTATGAAAGCTGCTATCGAAGTAATGATGATTGTAATAAGATATATCGAGAAGGTAGAGATTGGGATAATGACAAGCATAGTGCTAGTTTTTATCTAATTATTGGGGCTATTCTTCTTATTATTACAATAATTATGTTTTTACTTAATAGAGATATGTATTAAAAGAACTTATCGCATGATAAGCTTTTATTCTGGGGTAGAGGATATATTTTCTTCTTTGAAGACAGCTTCTAAATCTTTTGAAGACATATCGAGAGATGGTTCAGTACCTTTTAGGTAGAAGAACATCTCTTTTTTTGTATCTGTGTCACTTGCAATTGTTCCATTTATGGGGTTTACGATGACTCCTACAACAATATTTGGGATTTCATACCAGGATGTTTTATGAGTTTTATAGTAGTCTTCCATAGTATCTATCCAGATATTTTTATGATAGGTATTATCTTTAGAATCTATTTTTCTATTATCATCATATCCTGTCCATACTCCTAGAACAGCATTTTCAGTATATCCCATTATCCATAAATCAGTATCAGTGGTTCCTGATTTTAGAGCATATCTATGACTTATTTTAGGGTATAAACTCATTAGAGTAGGATAGTTATAATCAATGAAATTTTGATTATAGGTACTTGTTAACATTTGATTTAAGATATATGTTAGACTAGGATTTAGGACTTCTTCTTTTTCTTCTTTATTTTGATATAGAATATTTCCTTTAGAGTCTTCGACTTTGATGATAAAGTGGGGAGTTGTTTTTCCTCCTAGAGAAGCAAAAGTGGAGTAAGCTGATGTCATTTCTAGAAGCGATATTTCTTCAGTACCTAAAGCAAGAGATGGAATAGGAGACAGTTTACTTGTTATTCCTAGTCTCTTGGCAGTGTTTACGAGCATATTTTCTCCAAGAAAGAGATGCGTTTTTACAGCGAAGATGTTGTCTGAATAAGATATGGCAGCTTCCATGGATATGGGCCCATTTGCATAATTATCATTATAGTTTTTTGGGGTATATGTTTTTCCTTCAGAAAAAGTAAAGGTTGTTTTTTCACTAGTAAAAGATGATGATGGGGTAAAACCACTTTCTAAGGCTTCATAGTAGAGAATTGGTTTCATAGTAGATCCTACTTGTCTTTGGGCTTTTATGGCTCTATTAAACTGACTTTTATTATAATCGTTTCCTCCGATTAGAGCAAGTATTCTACCGGTATTTGGATCCATCATAATAGCGGCACTTTGTAGTTCTGATTCACTATTTATATTATTATATAAAGCTTTTTCTAAACTTTCTTGAGCAGAAGTATCAAGAGTAGTGTATATTTTTAGCCCTCCTGTTTCGATTAGTGATGCTGGTATTTGGGGAAGATTATTTAATTCTTCGATGACAGCATCTTTAAAATAATTAATATTGGTAAGAGTAGATGTTTCTTCTTTTCCAATAATATTTAGTTCTTCATTTAAAGCATTATTATATTCGGTATTGGTTATTACTTTGTTATTTTTCATCATTAGTAAGACTATTTTTTGTCTTTCTTTAGAGAGATTATAATTTTTTACAGGAGAATAGTTACTAGGAGACTGTGGTATTCCTGCGAGAAGAGAGGCTTCGGCTAGATTTAAGTCTTTGGCTGATTTTCCAAAGTAATATTTTGATGCTTCTTCGATACCATATACTCCTCCATAGTTAATAGTATTTAAGTATCCTTCAAGGATTTCATCTTTGGTATAATGTACTTCTAACTCACAGGCAAGAAGGGCTTCATCTAATTTTCTTTTCCACGTTTTATCAAAATTTAGAAAGAGGTTGCGGGCATACTGCTGAGTAATCGTAGATGCTCCTTCACTTTTATTTCCTTTTATTAAGTTGGTAATAAGTGCTTTCCCGATACGAAGATAATCAAAACCGATATGTTTATAAAAATATTTATCTTCGGTTGCTATTGTGGCATTTATTAGATTGTCACTGATATTATCTAAACTTACCCAGTTATCATCACTTCCAAAGACTAATTCTTCATTACTATCATATAAATAATAACTTTGCATTTTATTTATTTCTAATTTTGGTGTTAGTAGGCAATATAAATATACTAGAGTATTTCCTAATATAAATAAAAATATTGGTAAGAATATTAGTAATATTATCTTTCTTTTATTTCTTTTTTTCATTGTAATCCCTCGTTTTTCTTATAGCATTAATTATTATGTAAAAAATTAAGTAAAATATGTTGTATTTTTTTTTAAGTTATGATATGATTTCTCTTGAATGTTTGGAAGTGATATTATTAGAGTAAAAATTAAAGGTTATTTAAAAAATATTACGGAAAATGATAATTTAATATTTGATGAGAAAGGTATTTATAATAAAAATAAATTATCTTTTATTAAAGATGATATTAAATATAATATTAAGTTATTAGATAGTGAAATTATTATGATAAGAGAAGGGAAAGATTATATTAATTCTTTTGTATTTAATAAAAAGAAAGCTAGTAGTACTTATACTCTTAAAGATAATAATTATACTATTGAAATGGATATTGATATTAAAGAGATTATTATTGATAATGGTTTTTATGTTAAGTATGTGATTTGTGATACTTCTTGTTTATATGAATTTAAATTAGAAATGAGTGAATGTTTATGAGTATAAATGAAGAAAATAATAGCATTATGAATGATATTATTAATAGAATAATTAAAGAGGGTAAAAACTATGGTAAAAGTAGTTATGGTAATAATAAAAAAATTAGTATAGGTGTTATATCTGGTAAAGATAACTTAGATATTAGAAGTATTATATATGAAGATTCTATGGCTAATATATTATCTTTTAGTGGTTATGATGTTACGAGAGAGTATTATGGTAATGATATTTATATAGAAGAATATAAAAAAGAATTAGATAGTATAAGAATTAGTTTAGATAATTATACTAATGAAGAGATAATATCTTCTAGGGGTACTGCGGATGAAGTACTTAGTAAGTTACAAAGAAGTGGTAAATGTTATATTGATAATGATTCTTTATGGCTTAAAACAACAGATCTATATGATAAAAAAGATAGACTTTTAATAAATAGTGATGGTACTTATACTTCATTTCTATTATGGATATCTTATATTTTAGGTAGATTAAATAAGGAATATGATAAAGTTATTGATATTATTTCTAGTAATAGTGATGGGGATATTAGAGTTATTAAGTCTTGTATTGAAATTGCTGGTTATGATTCTAATAAATATGAGATAATAGGTATTAGTAATTATAATATATTAAAGAATAATGAAGAGTATCAATTTAATAATATAAAAGAATTAGTTGATATAATTGATGTTAATAGAATTAGATATTCTTTTATAAGTGAAAAATGCTTCAATGAATTAAATATTAATTTAGATGATATAGATAATTCTATTTACTATATAGAAAAAGCTTATACTAAAATATGTACAATACTTAGAAATAAATCTTATGAAATAGATGGTACTATAGATAGTGATAGTGCATATACTATTTTGAATAGATTAGCTTACTTTGAAAAGGTTATTATTTATGTAATTAAGAAAAGAGAACCTAGTATAATG
>CAMODE010000018.1 GCA_946611235.1 uncultured Caryophanales bacterium
ATGAGATTAACAATTAAAAAAGAAGTAAGCTCCCACTTATTAAAAATGCTTACTTCAATCTCAATAGATCTTAACGAAGTAGAAAATAACTTTCAGTTAAGATTTACAGATTAATTATAACACTAATGTTCTTTGAAATCACTACTTTCAGCTTGATTTGACAAAAAAATTTTTAGACCTGTAAAATGGTCTTTTTGTCGTGCTATTAAATGAGAAGAAAAAAATAGATAAATATGAATATAATCAAATTTTATCTATTTTTAACTAATTAATTAAATTTACTCTTAATTTCTGTATAATATAGATATTTTTTAGCAAATAGTATTAATTAATATTATTTACTTTTTTTACTACCATTTTCTTCTTTGTGATAAGCTTCCATTTTATTATTTAAACATAATAGCATGTATTCTTTGCATCTTTCTTCTAGTGCTTTTTGTTCTTCAGCATTTAAAGTTTGTAAATTAACATTTCTCCCTAATTTTGGTAAATATACTTCTTCTGTGGTTTTTAAATAGTCTAGTATTTCTTTAAGCGATTGTTTTAATGTGTCAACGGCTATTGCATACTCTGATGTATTATTTTCAAATATTTCCATTGGATTATATTTTTCTTGGGTGTATCTCGATATAAAAGTTATTAATCCATAATATATGTCCCCTAATCCGTATCCTTCATAATCTTCTATTCTTATTTTTACCATACGACCACCTTATTTTTTTATTTTTGTACTTATTAAATCAAATAATGTTACTAGTATTAAATAGACTCCTGTTACTTTGAAGAGTGTATACATAATTGTATTTGGAGAAAATATTAGAGTTATTCCTAATACTATTGATAGAAGACCAGCAATTAGATAAGGAATAAACTTAAATTCAAAGTACTTTGTAAACAATCCTGTTGATACTATAAATAGTAGTAGTGAAACAAATGATGGTAATAATTCAACAAATAAGAAATTACCATATTTATAGATAAATAATGCCATCCATATACACATTATACTTGTTACTAAAGGAACATAATTACTTTTTTTATATTCTTTATCCATAATAAAAGATATTAGTTGAATTACTCCTACTAAAGATAAGATAATAACAAATAAATAATTAATACTATTTAGAAATGATTCAGTTGCAAATATTAAGATAATTCCAATTATTATTTCAATTAGATAATATAGTCCTTTCTTTATCTTATTTTTATTTTCTTCTTTTGGTGTTATATCTTTCACAATACCTACATCCTTTCTATTAATAATATATCAAATATATAAATTGTTTTCAAGTAGATTAAAATAAAAAGAGCAATTGCTCTTAATCTATTTTATTAATTTCTTTTGAAGGCAATATGGTACAACTTCATTCTTAAGAGTATTTGATAATATATCTGTACCGCAAGAAGAATCATACCATTTAAAATTTTCAATTTCTTCTGAAGTTGTTAATTCTCCTGTTAATTTTCCATTATATTTATAAACATAAAAATGAATTGGAGTAATACCATCGCTAGTGGCTATTTCATCAAACTCCATTACTAACTCTAGTAATGATTCATCAAATATAGCATTACTTCCAAGTTCTTCATGACATTCTCTGATAGCAGCTTCAAGTTCTGTTTCTCCTTCTTCTACTCTTCCTCCTATCATTTGATAAGTAGGTCTTTTTCTTGGTTTATCTATTAATAATTTTTCATCTTTAAAAAACATTGTTCCTACAACTTTCATTATAAAATGCTCCTCTCAATTATTGATTACTTTTTCTTTTTATTACCATCTGTCAGTGTGAATTGACTACTAATTTCTTCAATATTTAATAATGAATTTTCTTGAAGTGGAATAATTCTAGTCATATTATCATTTAAGAAGGCACAAGAGTGTTGAATAATAAAATGCTCTTCTTCAGTTAACAATTCATATTGTATATTAATATTTGGAAAAAATGAATAGTTACTATCACTGTTACTTTTTCCATAGTTTGTATCACTTTGCGTATAACTTCCTTCTAACATACTCTCTAACAAATTAGGTCTATCGCATGATCCAACATCGATTTCTTGTTGATGATTACTTTGATTATACAAAGGAATTTGTTTTAGATCTACATCTATTCTTTTTATACCGAATATTTGATAAATATTTCTTAATAATTTATTACCAAATGACTGATTTAAGGCTGATTCAATACATTGTTCTATATCAGTTAGTCTATTTATTACCATTAATCGGACAGGTAATCCATCTTTATAAAAAATAATTGCATTATGTTTATTAGTAATATTTAAATCAGGATAATTAGTGGTTATTATACAATTACAATTTCTGATAACTTTATATGAATCAAATGGAATATTACCATTTTCAAATCCATCTACAAATGCACCATTAAAACAATCTATATGATTTTCAAATTGTTCTGTCCATAAATCTATGGTTTTAATTGTATTCAAGAATAATCTTCTCCCTTCTGCATATTATTTTATCATATTTGTTTAGACTTTTCTATATATAAATATCTTTTGTGTATAAAAAGTAATTAAAATTGGTATTTAAAAATTTAAAAATATGATATAATAAGAAGCAATTACACATTATGGAGTTGGTACTATGGATGAATTAACAATAAAAGAAAATTATTTATTTGATTGGATAAAAGATATTATACTGAAATATTGTCCAATAACGGATGATAGATTATTTCTAATGGATGATGCTAGAAAAACACCAGAATTAGAAATAATGATAGCATTCATTAATAATGAAACTCGTATTAGTTTTATGTTTGGAAGTCATTCTTTTAAACATAGTTTAATTGAACGAGCTAATGTTAATAAGTATATAAATGATATTCAAATAATTAATTTAATAGATTTTATATTAAGTGACCATGAATCTATATCATTCATAAACTTTGATGATATTAATGATTTTAGTATGGGGTTTGCTATTAATTGGCATGAAAAATCACTACATGGAATCGAATGTGGAGATATTACTTTAAGAATTAATTTTAATAATAATAGTGAATTAGCAAAGAGTTATATACTAACAATATTAAATAGATATGATAAAATATTAGAGCATACTTCATCATTTCAGAGAATGAAAGCTAAGTATATATCTTCACTAAAACAGTCTTATTTTTCTTCTATTGATAAAGATAATCTCCAGGATTTTATTAGTTATTTAAGTGAAAATGAAGACGAGTTAAGAGAGTTATTAACTCATGTAAATGATGATTCATTTATTAACTATTTAAATACTTATAATTACTATCAAGATGATGACAAGTTAAAATTAATAAAAGAAAAGAATTAGCAATAGTTCTTTTTTTCTATCAACAATGCTGTGGATATATTTAATTATAACTATGTACTTAGTATACTTGTAGTAGACTACTGCTCATTAAATAAACTAAAAGAGAAGAATTATACTTTCTTTCTTCCCTTTAAATAACTATTTAGTTTAATGTATGAAATGTTTTTACTCATTTCATCTAAAATATCCTCCACTAAAATGTAACCCATCTTTATCCTCCTTTTTATAAAGGATATCATACTTTTAGTATCTTTGCATTAGTTTCGACATAACTAGACATATTTAGTGTTTTATATTATTAATGGATATTTCTTTTTAGAAGTATTTCCGCGAATTAACGTTAGTTAAGACGCAAGCGATAGCGGTTAACAAAAAGAGAAGAAATTAATCTTCTCTATATTAATTCTTAGTAATACGTACCTTTATAGATGTAGTTTTAGGAGTATAACTTGCTTTTACTTCATCACCAGTTACTACTACATTAACAGTATGTTCTCCTTCTCCCAAACCAGATAAATCTACGGTTGCTTTAATAGTAGTACTATCTATTGTATCTAGTACTTCTTTTGTTCCTTTTACTATTACAGTTGTTTTCGAAGAGTTTTCTCCTATGGCTCCTGCTTTTAGATTAGGTCCTAGATTAATAGCATCAATCTTAATATCATCTACTTCAATACTTTCTTCATTTGATACTGATATCTTAACAGTTATAGTTTTCTCTGATACTTCTCTTATTCCATCATGTTTAGGTACTACAACAGTATATGTTTTACTATCAGATAATCCTGTTACATCTACTTCAATTGGTATATATGAATCAGCATATGTCTTTATTGTTTCTTCATCACCATATATTGTAACAGTATTTACAGAAGTTGTTATGGAACTTATGGCTTTACCAAAGGCTACTTCTCCAGTAGGTACTATCTTAATCTTAGCATCAACACTATATGACTCAATATTAATAGTAGCAGTTACTTTTTCTGGTACTATTTCAACGTCAAGGGCATTACCATATTTATCATAAGCTAGTAGTTTAACATTATCTAAGGTGTTTACTCCCGATGTCGGATCACTTAAGCTTCCTACATCTACGAGGGCTTTAACAGTAGCAACATTATCGATATTATGGATCGATTTAGGATCATCTGTTCCTTTAATTATTACTTCTTCTTTATCTAATGTTACTGATTGTACTGCTAGTCTACTATTTAGTTTATCTTTATTTATGACATCAATAGTTACACCTTTAGTAGCAGATACTTTTTCATATACATTAACAGTTATTGATGATGGATTTAATTTATATGATACTGAATTGATAGCATTTTGATAATTTAAATCTATTCTATGTGTTCCTGCCTTTAAATTAGATAGATCTGCTGTTACTTTACCAGTAGATAATTGTTTAGCAAGATATAAGTCGACAGTTCTTCCGATTAAAGTAACATCCGCCGTTTCAGGAAGGCCTTCAACAATATAGGCTTCTTTATTATAGGTTGCTTCGACAGTTTGATTTTCTAATACTTCCGCAGCACTATCAATTATAGTACTTGCTTGATTATCAACATAGAAAAAGAATAGTAATGCTAAAAGTAGGGATACAAATATCATGGTATTTCTCTTACTTATCCACTTTTCAAACTTACCTGCTCCTTTATCAAACTTTTCACTTATAAATAAGCCAAATTTAGTTACAGGAGTAACAATTAGTTTATCTATTATTCTAGCAAAAACTCGGAAGAATTTCTTGATACTTTTAATTATTTTCTTAAGCGTTTTCATTATGATCTTCCTCCTCATCTTCAAATTCATCATCTAGTAATATTTCTTTTTTAGGTTTAAGTTCTTCTACTAGAATCATTCTTGCATCATCTAAAGAAAGATTATAATTTAAATTGCCACCGATAGCTATAGATATTTTACCGGTCTCTTCACTAACTACTATGGCAATAGCATCAGACTCTTCACTTATTCCAATAGCGGCTCTATGACGAGTACCTAATTTTTTACTTATTTTACTATTGATACTGATTGGGAATACTGCTCCTGCGGATGTTATTTTATTTCCTTGAATTATTACTCCCCCATCATGAAGGGGATTTCTTGGAAAGAAGATTGATATTAATAGTTCTGATGAAATATCGCCATAGATTGGTTTACTTCTTTCGATATATTCGTTTAGACTGATATCTCTTTCTAGTACTATTAATGCTCCGATTCTTGATTTTCTTAAATAATCAACAGCATTCATTACTTCATAGACTAATTTTTCTCTTTCATCTAGTGTTAATACTTTATGTCTACCTAATAATTGTTTTCTTCCGATATGCTCTAACATTGTTCTTATTTCTGGTTGGAAGATTATGACTAGAGCAAGTGGTCCCCACATTATTACATATTCTAATAGTAGTCCTATTGTTGTCAAATTTAAGACATCACTTAACACTTTAACAATTAGAATAACCGCTACTCCCTTGAATAAAAGAACCATTTTTACATTATTTTTAATATTTTTTAAAATAAAATATATAATTACCCATACTAATGATATATCGATTATTTTTTGTAATATTACTAATATACTATCTAAATTCATTATTTCACCTTCCTATTTTTATTAATGTAATTGCTCCTTCTGCCGCTAAATAGCATAGAAAGGCAATACCAGTAAATAAAAGAAACATACTACTTATAAAGCCTTTATTTGAAGTATTTTCTTTTACTATTTCTGTTCTTATTATTTCTTTATTATCTTCTTTATTATTTATATTTAGAAAATCTTTTTTAGTCATTACAGCATAACACCTATAATCTTTTTTGTTTCGATACCCTTTATATAGGTTATTTAATTTATCAATACTATAATATGATAACGAAAAGCCTAAATCTAAATAATATTCTTTTCTTTCTTCTAGATTCTTAGATGATATGTTTATGTAGGAAATATCTTTATCTTCAATTAAGATGGATACTTTTTTGAATAATACTTTTAGTTCTTCTTCCGATGCCTTTGGTTCTTCATATAAATATATGATATTGTCAATTATTTGATATGTAAAATGGTCTGTCAAATGAATTTTTTCTTCTTTAATTTTTCTTTTCATTAACTATCTACCACCATCTTAATTTTATCACGACATGGGTAAAATTGCAAGACACTAGAAAAATGTTTTTGGGAAGGCTTTATTTTTCAAATCATTCTTCATCAATACTTTTAAAATTTTCAATAAATATTTCTTCATAATCTTCACTGAGTTTTTTATTAAATTCTTTTGTATAATTAAGTAATTTGTAATATATGTCCTTTATTTCTTCTTCTGTAGCAAAACCAATTGATAATATTTTATCAAATACCATACTTATTGTTTTTTCATCTTTATATCTATATTTAATTATTTCATCAACTAATTCTGCAGATTCTTCTATTTCTCTTTCTTCTATTATATTTATTATTTTTGCTATATCGACAAATTCATTATAGTATTCATCGTTCATAGTTAACCACTTCCTTTCTTTGTTTTTAAATATTTATTTATTAATGTTTTTAAAGTATAAATTTATATCATCTTTATGTTTATTATAAAAAGCTTTCATATATTTTGGATTTTTTATTGGAAAACCTTTTTGATTTATATTTTTTTCTATCATTTATACCTCTTAATAGTTTTAATTGTTATTTTATGATAATTATGATTAAAGAGTGATGTTAGGGCACCACTCTTTGCTTGTGAAGAAATAAGTTTATTCTTTCAAATATCCAATATGAACTACTTGAGCATCATCTGTGTTATCTTTACATGTTATTAGAATAATACTTTTTTTACCTGTATTATGATAAAGATCAGCATAACCATCTTTTTTTATTTCATAACTATCACTATAGATATATTGATAAATGTTACCATTACTATAATAATTGATTGTATCTCCTAGTTCTAGTTTGGATAGGTTTTTAAAATAAGAATTATAATAATTTCCATTATGGGCCGCTAGTACGATAGTATCTTCGGTATCTTTTACTAATTCTATATTATACTTAGCTTTATTATACTGATTATTAATATCTAATACGCCTCTTTTTAAGTTTATTGATGGTATTTCTAGAAGAGTATTATAGCGATATTTTTCTTCATAAGTATTATCTATTTTATTTGTTAGATAAGCTTCGATGGCTTTAGTGTTCTTTGCTTTATCGTTATATATTTGAAAGTAATATGTTAAAATGATAAATAATGAAAATAGAATTATTATTATACATAGGATATTTATTAATTTATTACTATGTATTAATATTAGTACTATTATACTAATTATTATTGATAATATAGAAAAGATGATATATATTTTAGGGTTTATACTTGTATTAGGTACAGATATTCTCTCGTTGTAGATATCTATTACTTTTTCTTCTTGGTCAATGGTAAATGGTATTTTCTCTTCAAGTAGTTGATATCCAGTAGATGCTTCTGTTTCTGCAAGATAGTAGTCTCCATATTTCAAATCATTTATGATTATTTGTCCATTATTATCAGTATAGCCTTTATATATGACAGTATTATCTTCTTTTCTGATTTCGATAAGAGTATTAGGTAAGGGGTAATTTGTATCTTTATCATATTTATTTATAATTAGGCTTCCTTTTTTGATATAGTTATAAACATCAATATTTTTTAATACTTTTTCGGTATACTGATTTTCATATGTTAGACTTACATCATATGATATATCACTAACTTCATTATCATCTACTGAAGATATTTCTTTTAAGTAATAGTCTCCGAGTGGGAGATCATCGATCATAGAATATCCGTTTTCATCAGTTGTTAGTTCCCTTATTAATTCATCTTTACTATATATTAATTTATTATTTTGGTAAATATTATCTTTAGAGTATAAATTAAAGTTTACACCACTTAGAAGTTTTTCTTTATATTTATATGTATCATTTTGATAGAGAATATCTTCTCCATACTTGTATACTTCTATTTTACCTTTGACTGGTTTGTTATAGAATGATACTTCGAGTATTTTTCCATAAGTATCGTCTTCTATAAAGTTAGAGGACTCTCCTACTTTGAATTCAACTCCCTCATCATTATAAAGATATCCATTCATTTTATCATCGACTTCAAATAAGCGATAAGTACCTGATGGTAATTCTTCAGGAGTAATAAAAGTACCATCTGATACTTCAAATGTATCTAATATTTTTTCTTCAGGATAAGTTATTTTAAATGATACATATTCGTTAGTTTTAACATTATATATTTTAAATTTAGCATCTGAATTAGTAATTATTTCTTTGGTATCATAGTCTTTTTTTATTATTTTTACTTTTGATTTTATCTCAGCATCAGTAAATACTTTATAGATAGGTCTTTCATCGTATTCATTAATAGTTATTTGGTAGTCTTTTATTTTTTCATATCCTTCTGGGGTAGTTGTTTGTTTTAAGGTATATGTTCCATAAGGAAGTACTATACTCATATAACCATCTTTATCGGTAATAAGGCTTTTTATGAGATTGTTATCTTTATCATAGACTTCGAATGTTACTCCTTCTTCTGGTATTAATAGACCAGTATCAGAAGAAGAATAAACTTTAAAGATATCAACTTTTCTTTTTATTACTTCTTCATATACTGTTACTTCGACGTCTAAATTTTCTTTAGTAATAATTACTGTATAAATATTATCATCTAATTTATAGCCTTTACTTGGTTCTATTTCTTTGATATAGTATTCTCCTGGTGAAAGGCCCTCTATTATCTCTTTTGTTCCTGTTATAAAGGTTCCTTTTATGGTGCCAGCATTATCATATAGATTATACTTAGCGCCTTTTAAAGTTCCTTCTCCTTGGGCATTTTCTCCTTTCTCTTTATCTATTTTATGAATGGTTATTGAGCCATTAATGATATTTAGTTTTATTTTACTTGTTACGTCTTCTACTCGACCAGATGACATCATCTTTTGAGATATACCATTGGTATAGAGAAGGAATACTTTATCAGTGTTTATATTTTTTGTTAAGGTTATTGTATTTGTATCAATGTCCCCATTAATAGTAAGAGTATTTCCATCTATTTTGACATATTTACTATTTGATTTGTAGTTCGATAAAACGTTGTTTGTATCTGTAATAGTAATATTTTCTCCTTTAACAATATCAATAGTGGTATTATCAAATGATGGTTTATTATAATGATTACTTACTAAATTTGATATTACTTCTTTTTCTGGAGTAACATCTACTAAATCTTTAGAATTCATACTAACTGCCCATTTGACATAGACATTAGATAATCTAATCCAGATTAGCTCTTGAGCAGCCATATAGTATCTATCCGTTTTATGTCCTGGATAATCATAACCATAATAACTTACTAATTTGATATATTCTAAGTCTTCATTACTTAAATTAATATCTTTAAATGTTGTACTATATGAGTAGATATTACCTTCGATTGGTTTTCCTAGTTCAAGGCAATACGCATAGTTTTCTCCGAATAGATATTTATTTAGATAGAGAAACCTATATCTTCCATAGTTATCATCATAATAGTAAGTATATAAATCACCAATTCTTTCTTTAACTAAAGTTACTTCGCTAGCTTTTACATTAACTTTAGTTATAACAAGTAAACATAAAATTATAAAATACAGTATTTTTTTCAATTAAACCTCCCTTTCAAAAAATTAATTTTTTTCTTCTTTTGCAATTGCAGCCAAAGTATATACTAAATTGATACTTAAAGTCAATTGAATATTTGATATTTTTTTATTTGAAAAGTAAAGATTCTTATTTCTTAATATATATTTATTGAAAGTTGATACTTATGTACTAGCATACAAGAGTATTAAAATTATAAAAAAATGACTACCTACGGTTAATTTTGTAGATAGTCTAATCAGAATTTGTTAGAATTTTTATTATTTTTTGATTATTTTTCTTCTTTTAATACTACTTTATAGAATAAACTTGCAAGGGCAGAACCTACTAATGGGGCTAGGATAAAGACCCATACTTGTTTAAGCACTTCTCCACCTTGTAATAGAGCTGGAGCTAAACTTCTAGCAGGGTTTACACTTGTTCCAGTAAATGAAATACCTATTAGGTGTACTAAAACTAAAGTTAAGCCTATTACTAAACCTGCTATATTTGAGTGTTCTTTTCTTGAAGTTACTCCTAGTATAGCAGTAACAAAGATAAATGTAAGAATAGTTTCTACTAAAAGGGCAATCCATACGTTAGTAGCTAAATTTCCTGGCATTCCATATGAGTTTGCTCCTAGGGCTTTACAACTATCTAAAAGTACTGAAAGTACTGCTGATCCTGCTAGGGCTCCAAGTAATTGAGATACGACATAGCCACAAAACTCTTTTACTTTCATCTTACCTGTTAATAGCATAGCAAGAGATACTGCTGGATTAATGTGACAACCTGATACGTTACCTATAGAATAGGCCATAGCAACAATTACTAGACCAAATGCTAAAGATGTTGCAACAACATTAGCATTTGTTACTACTGCTACTCCACAAGCTACTAGTACTAAAACAAAAGTCCCAACAAATTCTGAAAGATATTTTTTCATATATGATTCCTCCTAATTTAATTTTACTCGAATAATTATAAAAAATCTAGTTTATTTTGTAAAATAATCAAAAAAAAGAAAAAGAGCATATGCTCTCTATTGGAAATCGCAGCAGCTACCACATTGTTCATTAGTAACAACGTTTTCTTCACAGCAAGTATATCTTGGTTGATATGTATGTTTATAGATGTGATTATTGATTACTTTTGTATTGATTGGACAAATATGAGGTACTGTATGATATATATTTTTATATACTACCCTTTCTTTCATCGGTTCTACGACTGGGCAAGACATTGTACCCATTACTGGGTCAGTCATCATATTCATTTGACTACATGAGCATCCTCCCATAGTATTCATATTTTTATTCATATTTGTGTTATCGTTATAATTTTTATTTGTTATATTTATATCAATATCACCATCATACATACCTGGATTAAAATTTTCAGTATAATTCATTATTTTTCCTCCTATCTAACATATCATATGTTTATAATTATTTTGTTGATAGTATGGAAGCCCTATTTTATATTTAAAAAGTTTAGAAAAAGAAGATAATTAGAATGGTAATTTCATATTTCCATTTCCAATCATCTTCATCATTTTTTTCATTTCTTCGAATTGATTTAATAATTTATTAACATCTGCTACTGTAGTACCTGAACCATCGGCGATTCTCTTCTTTCTACTCGCCTTTAGAATACTAGGATTTCTTCTTTCATCTTTTGTCATTGAAAGGACTATTGCTTCTGTTCTTTTCATTAATTTTGGATCAATATTTACTTTATTTAATCCCATCTTTTTGGCACCAGGAAGTAGTTTTAATATATTTTCAAGGGGGCCTAATTTCTTTATTTGATTTAACTGAGAAAGAAAGTCTTCTAAATCGAAGTTTCCTTTCATCATCTTTCGAGCAGTTTTTTCAGCCTCTTTTTCATCTATTTCACTTTCTACTTTTTCTACAATGGATAATATATCCCCCATTCCTAATATACGTGATGCCATTCTATCTGGATAAAATGGTGATAGTCCATCCATTTTTTCTGATGTACCTATAAATTTTATTGGTAAGTTTGTTAAGTGTTTTACAGAAAGAGCTACTCCACCACGAGTATCACCATCTAATTTTGTTAGGATTACTCCAGTTAATGATAATTTATCATTAAACCCAGTTATAACATTTATGGCATCCTGTCCCATCATGGAATCTATTACAAGAATAGTCTCATGGGGATTTACATTATTATAAATATTTGCTAATTCTTCCATTAAATTTTCATCTATTTGCAATCTACCAGCTGTATCAATTAAAACATAATCATAATTATTTTCTTTAGCATACTTTATAGCATTATTGGATATTTCCACTGGATCTTTTTTGCCTTCTGTATATACTTCAATATTTAGTTCTTTTCCTATTTGCTTTAATTGGTCAATAGCTGCTGGTCTATAAACATCACAAGCCACTAGTAAAGGTTTTTTCTTTTCATTTTTTCTTAAATAATTAGCAAGTTTTCCAATAGTAGTTGTCTTACCACTTCCTTGAAGACCTACTAACATTAATATAGCAGGACTTCCTTTTGTATTTAATGGAGAATTCTCGCCTCCTAGTAAAGAAGTTAATTCATCTTTTACTATTTTAACAAATACTTCTCCAGGAGATAGACTTTTATTTACTTCTTCTCCTAAAGCTTTTTCTTTGACATTATTAGTAAACTCTTTTACAACTTTATAGTTAACGTCAGCTTCCAAAAGAGATAATCTAATCTCTCTCATCATTTCACTGATATTATCTTCAGTTATTTTTCCATATCCTTTGATCTTATGCATTACATCTTGTAATCTATCACTTAAGTTTTCAAACATAATCTATATCACCTAGAAACTATTATACATTATTTTTCTTATTTTTTTAATAAAAAGAGTTGATTTTTATTATTTTTTTTACTATAATATAGTATGTAATTTGCCTGTAGGGATTAATGCCTTGTCAAGGCATAGCACACATCTTGCAGATGTGGTTCAACGATTAGAATTCGGCCTTGCCAAGGCTGAGACGGGGGTTTGACTCCCCTCATCTGCTCCAAAAGATAAAATCGTCGCACCAAGCGATGTTAATGATTAAATCAACGCAAGTTGATTTTTTTGTTGCTATTGCAAAGAAAGGGTGTGATGTGGTATGATTAATATCGTAAAAAAG
>CAMODE010000019.1 GCA_946611235.1 uncultured Caryophanales bacterium
CCTCCATTTGGATCAAATGTTACTATTATTTCTTCTGTTTCAGGATCAGTATATATTGCATCTCTACCTTCTCCATATAATTTAAAGATAAATGATTGATTCTGAGTTGAAGTAGGATTATCTTGACTACCATCTAAATAGATATATAAGAAATACTCTGAATTAGTACTTGTTATTAATTGATTACTTGCTAATGTAATAGTATCTCCTTCTTGTTTACCTTGAAAGTTACCATGAGATATTTGTTCTTCATCTAAATATAATTCCCATACAAAAGTAGGGTCTGCTAATGCTTCTGGGAAATCATATAATTCTAAATATAAATCCATTGAAGCATTATCATTAATATCACATAGATTAGATAAACTAACATCTATTTCTTTTTTTAGCCCATTTTCTTTATTAGAAACAGGTCTTAAACCATAAGCATTAATTGTATTACCTCCTTGAAATACTATTTCAGGAGCACATACTCTACCATTAACCAAAGCATTAATTTCACTAGCCCATTCGAGCCATGCAAAAGTACCTCCAATTAGTAAAAGTACAAATGCTACTATAGATATTACTATTATTTTACTTTTCTTACTTAAATTCTTTATCTTATTCATTATATTCACCCTCTATAACTCTAGAAAAAGTGATAACTATTAAAATAATTAATCTTCATAATTATCACTATCATATCTTCTATTAAAACTCCCCAGTAATATGTACACTATCAGCAGTTATTACTGCATTAAAATGATTAGTACTATTAAAATTATCATTATTGATTTTAGATCCATCTAACCATATGTAAATATTAAATGTAAGTAAATTAGTACTCAAATCATAAGCATCTACTATCTTATAAGGAGTACCTATCGTAGCAGTACTAAAGTCACCACTATAATGATTAATAACATTACTAGAAGTATCAATAACATCAACATCATAAGATAATGCCCCTAGTGGTATTCCTACTACTTCTGTAGGATTAATATATAAATTAATAGCTCCATCCACACTACCTGTTCTTAACTTAGCAGTTACGTTTTCCATTACTCCACCACTTCTAGTCGCAGATGGTATCAATACACCAGTTAAATTAGATTCACTAATATTATAATCAATATCTAATTTACCAGATGTACTTTCTACATTGCCGCCATTAGTGGAAAATCTAAAATAAGCATAAGTAGCACCTGCTACTAAAATAATAATAACAAGAACTCCTAATATCGAAATAATTAATTTTTTCTTTTTATCCATAAATAATTACCTCTTCTTCATCATTGAACTAACTTCAATATTAGCTCCAAAATGTTTACCCATTAAACTATTCTGACTAACCCCAGAATCTTCAAGCCATAAATATAATGTACAATTATAATTTTGTGAGTTAGCATTATTATCTATATAAAATATATTATTACCACTACCAGTTGTAGATAAACTAGCAATAGTATAAGAATTACCAGTAAAACTACTAGCAGTACCATTAAATATCTGACTATTACCAGTTACACTATGTATGCATTCAAGCCTATACTTAAAATCACTTACTTTTAAATCATTATCAATATCAATATTAGATAATATAATATCAGCACTAATATCATAATCATTAATAATAGCATTATTAGGAGTTAAAGTAAAAGTAGTTTTACTAGCCATAGTTTCAACATCACTAGAAGATATTGGTACACCAGTATTAAAATCAACATAATCAGAATTATTAAACACCACGTTAATAGCATTACCAATATTACTAGTAGTTCCACCTATACTACCACCACTAGTACTATAATAAGCATATGTAGCCCCAATTACAGTAACAAAAATAATAGAAATAGTAAAAGTTAAAACTAACAATAACTTCTTAAATTTCACTATAATCACCTCTCTATTATTTATAATCTAATAACATAATATCATATTTTTTTCTACTTTACAACCTCAAAATACTATTATTTAAAAAAAACTCCTTACAACAAGTAAAGAGTAAAACCTATAATTCTAAATTATGATATACATTCTGAACATCATCTAAATCATTTAAAGCATCAATAAGATTACATGCTTTCTCATAATCTTCACCATCAAGAGATATATAATTATTAGGAACAAAAGTAACCTCACTAACAATAAATTTATCATATCCCATATTAGCTAAATTATCTTTAACTTCAATAAAATTATTGGGATCAGTATATATAGTATAACCATCTTCTTCAGATATAAAATCTAATATGTCTAAAGATAATACATCTTCCATAAGTTTATCTTCATCAAATTCCTTTTCAAGTACTAATACACCTTTTCTTTCAAATAAATAACTAACAGAACCATCAGTGCCAAGATTACCACCCTTTTTAGTCAAGGTACTTCTTACAAAACCAGCAGTTCTATTCTTATTATCTGTAAGACAGTCTATCATAATAGCTATACCACTAGGACCATATCCCTCATATCTAATAGCCTCATAACTCTCATCATTACCCTTGTTTTTAGCCTTATTAATAGCAGATTCAATATTAGCTTTCGGCATATTCTCTGCTTTAGCTTTCTCTATCACCATTCTTAAAGCCGAATTATTATCTGGATTAGCATCCCCACTCTTCGCCGCTACATATAACTCTTTAGCTAGTTTTTGAAATACTTTACTTCTTTCACTATCAATAGCACCCTTTTTTCTCTTTATCGTCGACCATTTACTATGTCCTGACATAAAATCCTCTCCTTTTAACTATCTAATATAATAATATTTTTTTACATCTTAGTCAATAACTTAACCAAGATAATTTAATAAAACCGGTCCAAGTATAATAAGTAAAATTAAAGGAATAAAGAAAAATACCGAAATAACACTAATTTTAGTAGGTATTTTAGATATAGCACTTTTAACCTCTAAAATTCTTTTTTCTCTCAAATAATCAACCTGGTTATACATCGTATCAATTATACTACTACCATACATATTAGCCTGCGTAAGAGTAAGAATAATATTATTAATATTATCTGATGGAATATATTTTTGCATATCGTTCAAACTCTCTGTCAAACTTTTACCAAACTTAGTCTCTCTCAAAGCCTCTTTAAATTCATTAGATAACTCACTATCAATACTACTAGTCGTCATCGATATAGCTTCCGCTAAATTTCTACCTGTTTGTAACGAAAGAGTAAGCACTTCAAAAAAATATATAGCTTCATTATCAAGTCTTTTACTCCTTAACTTAATCTTATTATCCAATAACACTCTTTCAAATAAGAAATAATAAAAAATCGTAACAACAATACCAACAATATATCCATATTTAAAATTACTAAATATAATTATAAATAAAAGTATTGATGTAATTATTCTAATACAAAGAAAAGATTCAGCATCATACTTAGATTCTAATCCAAGTAAATTAATTTTATTATCAATTTTATCTAATAATTTCTTATTAAATAAATTTCTAATAATATTATTTTTCTTTTTCTTTCTTCTCATTACTGCACCTCTATTCTTAGTATTTTTCTAAGAAGAAACACATATATACTAAACATAATAACAATAATAAATATAATCATATAACCAAGTGGAGAACTAAATAAAGGATCAAAATAATTCCTATTTAATATATATATAAACAAAGTAAACACTATTGGTACTAAAAACAAAGTATAGACAACCATTTTAGGAGCAGAACTAATATTCTTAACCTCTTCATTTAATTTCTTTTTATCAAATAAAGTTCTTTCTATCGAGGAAAAAACTTCGACTATATTACCACCAGTCTTATTAAGAATTGTTAAAGAAGAACTTAAATAAACAGCTTCCTCAAATCCAACCCTTTTAGCAAATCTATCAAAAACCGTATCAACAGATAATCCAAACTTCATATCCAAATACATCTTCTTAAATTCATCATTAATCGGTTCCGGAAGTTCATCACCTGCTATTTTGATAGCTTGAAGAGTACTCTTACCTGCCTTAAAAGCATTATTCATAACAATAACCGCTCTTAATAGTTCATTCTCAATAAGCTTAGTTTTCTTTCTATAATAAAAATAATAGTAAATATCTAATATATAATATCCAATAAAGAAATTAATTAAATATCTAAATATACCAAGTCCTCTATAATTAAAAATTTGAGAAAAAACAGCGAGGAATAAAAATATAATAGCAATAATAAATTTATTTGTAATAAAATCAATAGACTCAATCTTATCCCTTTCCATATATCTAATATATTTATCATATTTTTTACTTCTTTTCCTAAAGTAAACAACTCTTTTCATATACGGTCTTAAATTCCTAATAAAAGATAAATATTTATTAACAACTCTATCCGTAAAAGAAATATTAGTATCCTTAATAGGTTCAATACTATAATGACTAATTCTCTTAATCTTTTTATTAGCCAAATAAGCTCTTAGTATCAAAGCAATAATTATAATAACAAAAATAACAAATATTATTTCTAATACTAATAAAATCTTATTATTCATAATTATCACCCTTCCAATCTATTTAAATATATCTTTAATATTTCCAAAACCCTTTCTTTCTAGTTTTTCAAAAACTAACGGTATCCTTTTATAAACACCAAACTCACCCATAACACTACCATCATTAGAAACACCCTTTTGTTTAAAAGAGAAAATTTCTTTCAAAATAATATTACCATCTTTCATACCTGAAACCTCACTAATAGAAGTAATCTTTCTTTTACCATCAGACAGTCTATCAATCTGAACAACAAGATCAATAGCATTTTCAATATATCCCCTAACAGCGGATACCGGTATTTCCATCTCATTCATAAGTATCATTGTCTCTAATCTATTTATTGAATCCACTGGATTATTAGCATGTAAAGTCGTAATAGAACCCTCATGTCCTGTATTCATAGCCTGCATCATATCAAAGGCCTCTTTGCCTCTAACTTCTCCTACTATTATTCTATCAGGTCTCATTCTAAGAGAGTTTCTAACTAAATCTCTAATCGTAACTTCTCCTTCACCTTCGTAATTAGTGCGTCTTGTTTCCAACGATATAACATGTTTCTGATGAAGTTTAAGTTCTGCTGCATCCTCTATTGTAATAATTCTTTCATCTTCTCCTAAAAAACCTGATAAAACATTAAGAAGTGTTGTTTTACCACTACCAGTACCACCAGATATTACAATATTAAGTTTAGCCTCCACACTAGCCTCCAAAAACCTAGCCATATTAACTGTAAGACTACCTAATCTTAGAAAGTCTTCAATACTTTCTAATTTTTTATTAAACTTTCTAATCGTAAGTACCGGTCCTTTCAAACTAAGAGGTGGAATAATAGCATTAAGTCTTGATCCATCTCTAAGTCTAGCATCAACCATTGGATTAGCCGCATCAATTGTCCTACCAAGAGGTTGTACAATTCTTTGAATAGTTCTTATAATGTGTTTGTCATTAATAAATGAAACAGTTTCATCCTTAGAAATCTTACCGTCTATTTCAACATACACTTCATTTGGAGCATTAACCATAATTTCCGTAATCGCAGTATCTTCAAGCAGCGGTGTAATAGGACCATATCCCATAATCTCATTTTGTATTAAATTAAATATATGCCCCCTTTCCAAAGTACTAAGATCATAACCAGTAAGAGTTTTATCAATTTCATTATTAATATAATCATCAAGTAACTCATCACTAGGAATATTCTCTTCAATCAAATTTTGAACAATCTTAACCCTCAGTTCTTCAAGTAAACTTTTATCATTAAATATCTCATAATCCTTAACATCCGAAGTAGAAGTAATTTTAGGCTTAACCTCAAAAGCCTCTGTCAAACTTTTTGTAGCCATTATTTTTCCTCCTTCATATGAGAGTCATCAATTAAATCAAGAGCAAGTTTTTTCATATGCGAAATATCCCCAGAATGAAAAGTATTAATACTCTTATTTAAAGTAAGAATTTCACCATTCATAACATATTTATCAATATTTTTTATATAAAAATTTCTTGATATCGTATAATCAATATTACCACCAATCATCGTCCTAATATCATACATACTCATATAGTCTTTACCAGTATCCCTAGAATTATTAAGTAGTACTAAATAATTCTTCTTATCGGTGTCCTTAAATATACTAAGAAGACTCTTCATATTCTTAAAATTAACTAAATCATTAATAAGAACAAATAAAGTAATATAAGAATAATCCATAACCGTAAGATTAATTTCATCTAAAACATGATGCGTATCTACAAGTACAACATCATATTCCTTTTTAGCCAAGTCAAATATAATTGGAATAAACCTGCTTTCAATCTTCGTAGCTTCTCTCGGATCTCTTGGACAAGAAAGTACATCAATACTCCTATTATATGAAGTAACATAATCTTTAAGCGTAGTAAACCTATTATTAGCCATACTATCAATCATCATAAAAATATCTTTTTTATTTTTAATATCAAGTGATACTGCTACTCCCCCAGAATATAAATCCATATCAATAATTAATACCTTTTTATCCATTAAAGAATAAATACCAGCCAAATTAAGTACAGTAGTAGTCTTACCAACCCCACCATTAACTGAAGAAACACTAACAACTTTACCAGCCATACTATCACTTAATCCTCTCTATATTCTTTTCATTATTAATAATAGTTCCTCTATATTTAGATCTAATTTCTATTAAATCCAAACTAATATTCTTGCCAAAAACACTCTTAATATTTTTATCAAGTTCAATATCTATCGTATTATCTTTAATAATAACCGATATATTATTTAAATTATCACTATTCTTTAGTATATAAGAAATAACACCATTTTCATCAATACTATCAATATTATCAAGAGCATATTCACATGCTAAATAACTAGTATTAGAAAGTCTATTTTTTTCATATAATGCTCCCGCTACATCATATATAAGTACTAAAATAAGTAAAATAATAGGAATAATAAGTACAAACATAACTAGAGATTGACCTTTATTATTAAGTAACATTTGGAATATTCCTCTCTATTTCTATCTTATATGGATTACCTAATATCAAATTTAGTCCTGGAGTCATAACACTAATATTCTCTGATAATTTAATTTTAACAAAGTCATTACCATCTTCCTTGGTAATCAAAACATCAGAATACATACTATTAATTTCATCTATATTTTTACCATTCTTAATTAAAGTAACTACATCAATACTCATATTCTCAAGTTCATTTTTTTTACTCATAATAAGACCAAAATCTATAATAGCAAATAATATAAGTATAAATAAAGGTAAAATAAGTACAAATTCAATTAAAGCTTGACCCTTTCTATTCATAACTATTCTCTCCCTATTATCACTACAATTATACCAAAAAGAGTAAAAAAAAGAAAGACATATTTTATCTTTCTTTTGATTTTTTACTATTATTATCATTCTTTGCTTCTTTAACACTATTATTTTCTTCTTCATCCTTCTTGAAAATAAGATATAAAAGGCCAAGAACGACTAAAACAATAAGTACAATAATAACAACCTTTTCCGTAATACCAGTATTTTCTTCTTCTACTACCGCATCATCTTTAGCAGTTTCTTTATCTACTAGTACTTTATATTCCCTAACACTGCCGTCTTCCGCAGTAACCTTAATAGAAACAACATTTTCCCCTTCTTTAAATTCTTCATTACCATTAATCTCTACTCTTGAACGATAATCTTCTGCTACTGCTGTAATATCTAAGAATCTAACATTAGATTTAACTTTCAATTTATATTCTAAAGTATTCTTATTAAAATCAATATCAAAATCCTTAATATTAAGAGATTTCAAATAATTATTTGAAGAATATACATAGTATACAATTGGAAGAACAGCAGGAGTCTCTACTACTTCTTCAACCTCCTCTGTACTAACTTCTTCTTCATTAGAAGCATTTACCACTCTAACAACATTAATCGTATAAGTCTTTTCTTCGCCACTAAGAGTAGTAACAACCACTGTAATAGTCATATTATCGCTGTCAATAGTATAACTAGATAATCCAACAACTTCATCATCTTCATTAAATAATGAACCAGATAAAGTAATTTCTGTAGTACCTTCAGGAACAGTAAGCGTATATTCCATAGTCTCACTATCAAAATCTTTATCAAATTCTCCAACATCACTGCTTAAAGAACTAAGTCCAGTCTCATTAGGAATAACCTCGATGCTAAAAGTCAAATCCTCAAAATCACTAATAGTTAAATACTTAGCAAGTTTGCCACTAATAGTAACTTCACCAGTACCTTCTTCTAAAGCTTCAAAAGTAATAGTTAAAAGCACTCCCTTATCTTCACCATATTCATTACCAGTAGCAACAAATTTACCTTCATCATTATTAACACCAGTAAATTCACTAAATTCCACATTAACTACTTTTAAATTATCACTAGTAGTAATAAGCCCCTCAATACCATCAATAAAGTCTTCACTAATGATAGGATTACCATCTTCATCAATTAATTCTTCAAGTACTTCATTAGAAACAATAACCTCTACATCAAAAGTATCACCCTTTTTAACCTCACTAGGAACCTCTCCTAATTCAAGTTTTAAATACTCATTAATTTCTCTTGCGGTATCAATATCAGCTTCTTCTTTTAATAACTCACTAACAAACATAATATCTTCTAAAGTAAGTTCAGTAAATTCTCCCTCTACTATACTTGGAGCGCCTTTTTCAATTAAAAGATTAATAAGTTCTTCAGGTACCTCTTCTTCATTGATATAAGCATTCATTAACACTTCTAAATCTTCCAAAGTAAATTTTGTCTTTTCTTCAGGTATTTCATCTTCTCCAGTAGTAGGATCTTCAGGATTTACCTCAGTGTTATCATTATTTTCTTCTCCATTATCTAAAGAATTATCCTCAACATTTTCCTTATTTTCTTCAGAGTCTTCTTCTTCACCAGTAACATCATCATTCTCTGTAGGAACCTCTTCTATAGTTTCTTTATCTTCTTCCTCAGTTTCATCTTCATCAACTACTGGTTCGGTATTATCATTAACAACAGGTTCTCCATTGTCAGTTACTTCTGCTGCTAATACAAGTGTAGCATTAGATAATTGTGAAAAAACAATTGTCAATGCTAGAAATATCTTAAATATGTTTTTCATTTTTTTCATCATTATCATCCTTTCTTTCTATATAAACATAATTTAATTTATAATTATTTATCAAAATCCCCTTATTAAAACACCTCCCAAAGAATAGATAATAGTTTTCCCTTCCTATCATCATCAAATAAATTATAGCACGAAAGTTCTACAATTTTAGCAAATTTGACACTTACTTGACACTTTTTCTATATTTTTTTAAAATTTTCTTCATTTTTTTATATATTTCGTACTTCTTTTTCTTGACTAAAAATAATATAAATTATATAATACTATTGCTTAGCAGCGGATATTCTAAATATTTAATAATGTGTCATTTATAAGTAACTATAGCTGCATAGCGAAAGTATAATAAAGACACCCTATTAAATATAGAATATACCTTCTAAGAGAAGGAGGAGAAAAAAATGGCTAGATATACAGGCCCAAATAACAAACAAGCAAGAAGAGTATCATTTTCAATCTTAGAAAATGGTAAAGATATTGCAAAGAGACCTTACGGTCCAGGACAACATGGTAAAGACAGAAAAAGAAAACCATCAAACTACTCAATTCAGTTAACTGAAAAACAAAAAGTAAGATTTATGTATGGTATTTCTGAAAAACAATTCAAGAAATTAGTAAATGATTCAGCAAAAATGAAAGGTGTACATGGTGAAAACTTACTTATCCTATTAGAAAGCAGATTAGATAACTTAGTATATAGAATCGGATTTGCTACTACTAGAAGAGGAGCTAGACAACTAGTTAACCATGGACATATTACTGTAAATGGTAAAAAAGTTGATATCCCATCATACAGAGTAAAACCAGGAGACACTATTGCCATTAAAGAAAACTCTTCTGATCATAAAGGAATCGAACTTGCATTATCTAACAAGATTAAAAGAGTTGATTTCATTAATTATGATGAAAAGAAGAGAGTTGCAACTTACGTAAGATATCCTGAAAGAAGCGAATTAAATGCTGATATAAATGAATCACTAATCGTTGAATTCTATAGTAGAGTCTAAGTACTCTACTTTTTTTATATCAAAAAAATCTCCATTAAGGAGATTAATAATTATATTGACTCGTAATACCAAAATAATTCTCTAATGTTATCCAGTCACCATTATTATAAAGTTTACTAGCTAGTTCAGTACCAACATATCTAAAATGCCAAGACTCATACTTATACCCCGTTTCATTAGTTTTCCCATTAGGGTATCTAAGTATAAATCCATATTTCCAGCAATTAACACTTAGCCAATTAGCTTCTGGGGTTCCAATAAAAGTATCATCAACTTGATTAACATCAAAAGCAAGACCTGTCTGATGTTCCGAGTGACCTGGTCTAGCTGAATAAGTATCTGCTACTTCTTTACCATCATAAGAAACATAATTATTATAAATAATTTTCTGAGTATTATAAGATCTAAAACCACTCGATAAATAAATATTAAGACCAAGTGCTTTAGCATCCGCAAACATCTTATTCATATTACTTCTCGTCTCACTAGTAATATCCCCGGTATAATATGTACTAGGTATAGAATAAGTCTTATTAACAATAAGAACACCGTCAATATAAGTAATACCATTCTTTGTATATCCCTTAAAACCTTTCGAAGTAGTAAAATAACTAATACTATCATTAGAAATATTCTTAGCTATTTCTTTTTTCTTAGTAACTTCTAAAATAAATTTTTCTTTCTTAATATTACCACTACTATCTTTAGCTACATAGTATAGTTCATATTCACCTACATTATTAAAATCATATTCCCCTTCAATAGTGACATCTATCTCTTCATTAGAATTATCACTAACTTTAACACCATCTAATAAATCAATTTCTACTCCTTCTGTCGTACTAAGTCTATCCCTATAATCAATACTAGGTTCTTCCCTATCAACAATATCAATATCATAAGTAAATTTTTCTATATTATTAAAATAGTTCTTAATCTTAAGTACAATCTTCTTCTTACCTATTATAGAAGTATCAACATTTTCTTTATCACTAATAATAGTACCATTCTTAACATTCTTAATATAATCATTATTATATACTTCATCATTAATATTAACTACTCTATCACTTACTAAATTAACTTTCAATTTCTTAGAATTATAAAATAAATATCCACCTATTCCAAGTATTAAAAAAGCAAAAATAATAATAGATACAATAATTATTTTCTTTTTTTTATTATTAACCTTTTTGTAATTAATTTCCTTCATATTTATCAATCACCACATAGATATTATAATTGTTTTTAAATAAAATAGCAATATATTGCCAAAGTAGTAATAAAAAGACAGTTATAAAAGTAACATATTTACTAAAATCTATTAATTTTTTTATCATTCCATATTGATTGCAGAACAAAAGTTTGCTATAATTATATAGGAATATTTAGTTATTGAGTGTCTACCTCTAATCTTGAAAAGGAAAGGAGGTTTGATTGAATGAAAACTAAGACTTTTATAATAAAAGTACTAAAGCTCATTACTATCATTTTATTTCTCCTTATCATTATGATAGTAGTTATAAAAAAATGACACTTAATTCTCATTTGAATTAAATGTCAAACCAATTAATTTTGGGTAGGCATTCAACATTGCAAAACTGAATGTTCCCTTTTTTATTTTATGCTATTTTTTCCTTCAAATACATAATACCATAAAATTCATATTTTTGCAAATATTACAATCTTCTCGAAAAGTTCGAGATTTCTATCAAACTGGTGGCTCCAGCGGGAATTGAACCAGCGACACAAGGATTTTCAGTCCTCTGCTCTACCGACTGAGCTATGAAGCCAAAATAAATGGCGGTTCCGACGGGAGTTGAACCCGCGATCTTCTGCGTGACAGGCAGACGTGATAACCACTACACCACGGAACCATTGGTTGCGGGAGAAGGATTTGAACCTACGACCTCTGGGTTATGAGCCCAGCGAGCTACCGAGCTGCTCCATCCCGCGATAAATTTACATGGCGGAGGAAAAGGGATTCGAACCCCTGCGCTGCTTTCACAACCTCCCGGTTTTCAAGACCGGTCCCTTCAACCAGACTTGGGTATTCCTCCATGATTGGTGCCTGAGGTCGGACTTGAACCGACACGAGGGTTGAATCTCGCAGGATTTTAAGTCCTGTGCGTCTACCTATTCCGCCACTCAGGCATATTTTTTCGTTGACTAGTTAATTATATAACATTTTTCATACTTTGACAACCATTTTTTTAAAATTTTTCTTAAAAATGTGATTTTTCATTGAAAATGTTACATAAAAAAGGAATTAATTTTTAATGAAAATGTTACATCAGAAACTAGTAAAAAAAACTAGTTTCTTTTTTTGAAATTTTTAGTGAAAATGTTACATAAATATTGTATTATATTTA
>CAMODE010000020.1 GCA_946611235.1 uncultured Caryophanales bacterium
CAAAAATTAATTTATATAAGGGTTTCTATAATAAAACATCTAATTTAAATAATGTTAAATTTAATTTATATGTTTTACCAGTATCATCTTATCCTGATATGGAAAGAGGGAACCTTATTATCGCAGGACACTCTGGTAATTATAATAATAGTTATTTTAGAAATTTATATTTACTAGAAGTTGGAGACGATATTACTATTCATTATAATAATAAAAAATATATTTATGAGATTAGTAAAATATATTTAGAAGATAAAGATGGTAATGTAAGAATAATAAGGGATAATAGTAAAACTACTCTGACATTAATTACATGTACAAAAGATGATAATAATCATCAGACTGTATATATATCATATTTAAAGAGTGTGGAATAATAGTTTGATTAAATTATATAAAAGGAGTAAAATATGAATGACGAATTATTAAAACAATTTTATATTGGAAAATGTGGTGAAAATTTATTTATAACCGCTACTGATGAAGCATATAAACTTTTGGGTTTAAAAGAAAAACTTAAACCTTTAAAAGCAGGCATGAATATTGATACGATTGATAGATACTATTATATATATGCCTTTGTTACATTTTTGGAAAAAAATTATAAGATTAATGGTTTGATTCGTGAGTCAAGGGGTAATTCTCATGATGCTGATTGGCAAGAAGAAGTAACTATAATCGATAATGGTGGAGCATGGAAGCAAGAGTTAGATGAATATAGGAATAAAAAGGCAAGTACATTTGTAGCTAAACCTATTATTATTACTCAAAATGCTTTAACGAAAGATTTGATTGAAAGTTGGGCTTATGAATATGATTTGAGTTATAATGGTGAAGAATCAAGATCTATATACTGCTCTTATTCAGATGGATCTTGTAAAACTATTTATCAATTTGAAAAATCAAGTATATATGGTAGGGCTAATGATATAATGTTTATGTGTAAAGATAATAATTATGCTGTTAGTCCAGTGTGTTTAGTAAGGAAAAGATAATTTTACTATTTATTTAAGTTATAATAAGGGGGGTGAGAAAATGACTTACTTATCGGTGATTGATAAAATTAAAATATTATTTAGTTCTTTATTTGATTTTAAAGGTGTATTTATATTTGGTATATTAATGGTACTATTTACAATTCTTTATTTAATAAAGAAACTTAGTACTAAAAGGTATACAATTAGTATGATATTATCGATAATACTTGTCTTTTTAATTAGTATTTTAACTAATTTAAAGGCATTATCTAAAACTTTTGATAATTTTATGACAGTATTTTTTACTGGTATATACTTTCCATCAATATATCTATATATTAGTACTTTAGTTATTGTATTTATTTCTTTTATATATAGTACAATTAATGTTAAATTAAGAAAAACATATAAGATTATTAATAGAGTTATGTTTGTTATAAATAATATTATATTTGTTATTATACTTAATATTATTGCTAAGAATAAGATAGACATTTTCTCAATTAATTCTTTATATACTAATAAGGATTTAGTTGCTTTATTAGAAATTAGTATGGGTTTATTCTTAATATGGATTGCTTCTTTAGTTATTGCTAATATTACTAATTCTATATGTGATAGAATGGCTATGAAGAAAGAAGTAAAAGAAGTAGTAGTAACTCCTAATGAAGTAAAAGAAGTAATTAATTATAATCCAGAAAAAGATTATGTATTAGTAGAAAATATTTCTAATAGAAAAGAAAAATCTTCTTCTGAAAAAGTTATTATTCCTAATATAGAGTATGTATCTTCATATATACCTAAAGCTATTACTTTAGTTCATGATTTAGTTCCTTATGATTATGCGTATATAGAAGAAGTCAAAGAAGAAGAAAAAGAAGAAGTTGTTACTCCATTTATAGAAGTGAAAGAAGAAAAAGAAGAACCTGTTGGTATTACATTTAATGATATATTAAATGGTAAAATTAAGGTAGACTACTACGACGATGATAAAGAGGAAGTAGTATATGCTATATCTAATCCTCAAGAAGTATATGAAAGTCATTATAATAGTGTTAAGTTACAGGACTTAGTAGAGAATTCTACTACTGAAATAATACCAGAAGATAATATCATTACTATTGATAAAGAAGAAATAGTTCCAGAGGAGAATATTATTACTAAAGAAGAAGTTATACCTGAAAAGAATATTGTTATTGAGAAAAATAATGATATTAAAGAAGATATTATTATTAAACCAACAGTAGAAGAAATAACTAATGAAATTAAGAGTAAGAGAGCAGTAGATAATCTTATTACTAATACAGTATCTTTAAATGAACTTGTTGATGATGAAGTACTTGAAGATGTTAAAGTTATTGATAAAGCACGTGAAGTATCTAATGGTGAAGTTTATACAATTGAAGATTACAAGAAGATTATTGGTATGCTTAATGCTGTTAAAAAACATAGTATAGATCATAATATTACAATTGATGATGCTGTAGCTATTAGTTTAATTAGTAATTATAGTCTTGATGATTGTTTAAAATTTAAAGATATACTTGAAAGTACTTTGAATTAAGAAAGGAAGATAAAATATGAATGAAAAAACAGAAAATTATATAGTTGAAGATGGCACTTTAACATGGATTAATCCTCTCTTAAAAGAGTTTACTATTCCTGAAGGGGTCATAAAAGTCAATTTGGGAGATGGAAGTAATAGTAAACTTGAAAGAATTGTATTTGCTAGTACTGTAACTAAAATATCAGATTATGGATTAGCTAGGCTTAATAATTTAAAGGAAATAAAATTGAATGAAGGATTAGATTTTATTGAAAATAGAGCTTTTTTACAAACTTCTATTTCAACTATTGAATTACCTAGTACAGTTCGAAAGGTGGGACCATATGCATTTTATAGGTGTAATAATTTGGAAAAAGTTGTTATTAATGGTGAATTAACTTATTTTGAATCTTGTGTATTTAATGGATGTGATAAATTAAAAGAAATTACCCTTAATATGTCATGTAAATTTATTCCATCTTTGATAGATATTTTAAAGAATAAAGATATTAAAATTCTAAATTATTGTTATTTTGGAAAAGAGATAAGCAGTGGTGAGTATAATTTTCCTGAATTAGAAAAGGTTAATTTAATATTTAATAATAATGAGGAATTATTAAAATTATTAATTTCTGATGATCTATTTGATATATTAAATAAATTTAATGATTCATATGCAGATGTTAAATTTATTGTAAAAGAAGAAGCAAAGGAAGAGACAATTACTTGTCATTCAGATGATATTTGCTCAAAACTAAATAAGATATATGATGAATGTTGTGATGATATAATTATATTTAATTCAGTTATTCGATACATTTTGCGTTCTGAACAAAATGATAATAGGTATAAGAAGTTAGGCATTGAAGAAAAAGTAAAAGAAAATTTATCACATGTTGCTGAGACTATAGAAGGAAAAATCAGTGTAGATGTTGTCCTTTCAGATATATTCGCCTTTTATTCAAAATATAGAAATAATCATATGAATTATAATAAACAGGTGAAAGAATTATATGAAATATATAATACTGCTATTTTAAAGTTAAAAGGATACAATGTAAATTGTGATGGATATATTGAAAGAATGAATGGTTTATGTTTTGATTATATAAATAAATTATTAAATACAGATATTGATTCATCAAGGGTATTAGAGGGCTTTTGGACTTTTGTTAAGATGCATATTAGTGATGTTTATCATCGAGTTCTGATGGCTGAAACTAATGCTGCTGATGAGAAAGTTGATTGTATAATTAAAAATAGGATTTATAATTATAGCCATCGTTAATATTAAAGGAGAGAATAATAATGAGAAATAAAAAGAAAAAATTAAATTTAAAAAATGATAGTTGTGTTATTGAAGATGGCACTTTAGTATGGATTAATCCTCTTTTAAAAGAGTTTACTATTCCTGAAGGTGTTGAAGTAGTTAATATTTGTAATTATATTTTTAAAAATGAAGAAGATATAAAATGGGTAAAGAAATTTGATGTAGATTTTTTTGAAGAAGATCCTGAAAATAAAATGTTACTTGAAAAAATTACTTTTCCTGATTCATTAGAGATAATAAGAGAGTGTGGATTATTTGGGTGCAAATATCTTAAAGAAGTAGTATTTCCAAGTGGTTTAAAATGTGTAGAAGATAGTGCTTTTGAAAATTGTGAAAATATTGAGAAAATAGTTATTAACAGTGCTGAAACGGAATTATATAATTGTGTATTCACCAATTGTAATAAGGTAAAAGAAGTAACTATGCCTAGTGGATGGCGATATTGTAGTGAGTATTGGTTTGGGAATGGAGCTTCTATTGAAAAAATAAATTTGATAGGAGAAATTCACAAATATGATCAACGAAAGTTCGAAAAATATCTGAGAGAAAACGGATATGAAGCTGGTTATTATTCTCTTTCTGCTCCTAATTTAAAGGAAATTAATATTATAAAAAAAGATGATGATATGCTTTTAAGAGAAGTAACAAGTGATAAATTTTATTTTGATTTACTACAGTTAGTTTATGCAGCTTTTGAAATCTATGCTATTAGTAAAAAGATGATTGACTTTAGTAAAATAACAGTTAATTTTTCTACTGAAGACAATTCAGATGAAGTAGCTAAATTATTAAATGGTATTGTAAGTATTTCCGGAAGCATTGATATTTTTATTCAATTCATGCGAACTGTTTGTGAAAAAATAGAAAAATTATCTTTGAGTGATAAAAAACAAAAACTTTGTGAAATATACGATAATTTAAGTAAAAAGCAAGAAGTTAATAAAGCATTATTTACCTTATTGAATAGAAATAATATTTTTAAATATAATTCTAGAAAAGATGAATTTTTATTGTTTGATGTCAAAGGTTTTTATGATGAAAAAGAAACTGCTGTTTTAGATTTAGCATTATCTAATAAAAGTACTTCTGAGGTATTAAAAGAATTTAATGATAAAATAAGTAGTAGGAATGTACAAAAAGGAACTACTAGGGTAAAAAAGTAAAGAAAAATAGAATATGGAAATAAAGATAGAAGATGTATTAAAGATTATATATATTAAGTGTGATAATTACGAAGAGACATTAAATTGGATTAAAGATTATGTATTAAGGAAAATGAATCTTATTGTGAAAGAAGAGGATAATAGAAATGTTATATATAATACTTTATTATTAACAGTAGCATTAAATATTAGTAAAAAAAATAATGTTAGTGCCGCTATTGAACTGATTAAAATGAGATGTTCTAGACATAAATTAGATAGTGATTTTTATTTTGATAAATTGTTATTTACTGAAAAGAAAACAGAAGATATAGTTAAAGATATTGAATTTATTACAAAGAGATATCCAGTTCGTAGTAAACTACTTAAAGATTTTATTATGTCTTAGTATTATTTTTAATTTTAAGAGAGAATAGTTATATATTAGCTATTCTTTTTCTTATAATAAATATGTCAAATAAAGTGACAAGTATTGTGATTTTTCATTGAAAATGTTACATAAAAAAGGAATTAATTTTTAATGAAAATGTTACATCAGAAACTAGTAAAAAAAACTAGTTTCTTTTTTTGAAATTTTTAGTGAAAATGTTACATAAATATTGTATTATATTTA
>CAMODE010000021.1 GCA_946611235.1 uncultured Caryophanales bacterium
AGTACTAAAACTACTCTTATTCATCTCAATATCAATAAAATATTTATCTCCTATCTTAACATATATATCAACTGTTCCTCCCTTTTCCTTAATATGATCTTTAATTAATTCCTTATTTAAAAATACTATTTTATCATTATCATCTACTTTTAAATTAAGTAGTTCTACTAAAAATCTTCTTAGTATATTTTTGTTTCTCATCATTACCGATTTAAATAATACATCATTAGTTAAATATATAAATTCATCTTTTGTTTCTTCTAAATATTTCTGTTTCATTTTTCCTCCCTATATACACATTTATTTACCCATTAATTATTCTTTTTTTAATAAAATTCATCTCATATATTTACCTCCTCATAGTAATATCAGTCAAAAGATACCTATTTTTGTAAAAAAATGATAAATTTCTTTAAAAAAATATTCATTTTGATACACTTGTATGTCAAATTTAATGTAAAGCGAACAAAAAATACATACAAAAAAAGACTCTCTATAGAGAATCATTTTAGTTCTATTTTATATTTTCTAAAATACTTTTACTTTTTAAATAGATACCAGAGTATCTATCATAATAATCGTTAATAAAGGTATCTATTTCTTTTTTATTTTTATCTGATATTTCTAATTTACTTATTTTAGAAATATCGACATAGTAAAATCCCCTTATTAAATTTATGGTTTTAATATCGACAATTGGTTCATTATTAAGACAATTCTTACAGACAAAACCACCTAAATAACTAGATACAGTTATAATATCTTTAGTACTACCACATACTACACATTTATCTATTACGGGTTTAATACCAAGATTATCAAGTAATTTTAATTTTAAAATATTAGATATAATTAAAGGATCATATCCTTTATTTATTTTATTAATACTAGCTATATATAAATCATAAATATTTAAATTTTCTTCATGTTTATATACTTGAAGAGTAAGTTCCGTTATATAAGTAGTATAACTTACTTTAACAATATCCTTCTTTATATTTCGAAAATCATCTAAGATATCAGAGTCAACTAGGCGTGATAAACCATTTTCTTTATAGATAATATTATATACTCCATAAGTAAATTTAGTTGTCGTTCCAAAGAAAGGGCTTTTTATTTTCTTAGCTCCTTTAGCTATTACGCTTACTATTCCCTCTTTAGTAAATATTTTAATAATTTTACTACTTTCTTCATAGGTGAATTCACTTACGATAATACCTTCTATTTTTTTATACATGTTATCACTCTTCTTTAGTTAGACTTTTATATTTTAAATAATATTCTATTTTACCAGTTTTAACAAATAATAACCATAAATCTTCTTTATTCATATTATCACCATTATTATAATGATATAATTTAATATTATTTATTCAAAAAATCTTTATATCCAATTGTATTTAAGAATTTTTCTTTATCTCTCCATTTATCTACGACTTTAACAAATAAATCTAAGTATACTTTCTTATTAAAATACTCTTCAATATCTTTTCTAGCCCTCATCCCTATTTCTTTAATCATATTACCATTCTTACCAATAATAATCTTCTTTAAATTTTCTCTATCGACGATTATACTAGCATTTATATATAAAATATCATTCTCTTCACTAATATCATCTAATACACAAGTAACAGAATGTGGCACTTCTTCATCAGTTAAATCTAATACCTTTTCTCTAATAAACTCTGATATAATAAAATCATCACTATTATTCGTAAAAGTATTCTCATCATAATATAAGATATTATCTGGTAAATACTTTTTAATCACTTCAATTAACCTATCAATATTATCTTTCTTTCTAGCAGATACTGGTATAATTTCAGTAAACTCATATAACTTTTGATATTCATCTATTTTCTTTAATATTTCTTCTCTTGGTACTTTATCTATTTTATTTATTACTAAGAATACTGGTTTATCTTCAATATTTTTTAATATATCTATTATAAAAGAATCTCCTGATCCTATTTTTTCACTAATATCTACGACCATAATAACAATATCAACATCATTAATCGTAAAATATGCTTGTTTATTTAATACTCTTCCTAATTTATTCTTAGGTTTATGAATACCAGGAGTATCTACAAATACTATTTGCGTATCCTTTTCATTATATATACCTTGAATCATATTTCTTGTCGTTTGAGGTTTATCCGAAGTAATAGCTACTCTCTTACCTAGTATATTATTTAGTAAAGTACTTTTACCAACATTAGGTCTACCTATAAAACTAACAAATCCACTTTTCATATATTTATTACCTCTTTCTTTTATTTAATTGTATCATATAATTATTTATTTTAAAAGAAAAAGAATTAAAGTATTTACTTTAACTCTATTACTTATTTATTTACAAGTTCATTTTTATATTCTTTCTCTAATTCTTTTAAACTCTTTTTTGGCGTAGGTAATTCTTCAGGCATAGTTCCACCTAATCTTTCTATTGTATTTCTTACCTCCTTACCAACTTTATAATGAGTATCAGTGGCAGCACTTTCACTAGGTACTTCTTGTTTTTCAAGTAATGCTTCTGTTTGGGTAATTCTAAAAATATTAGCGCCAAGTTCTACACTACCCATGTTATCAAGAATATCTTCTCTGTATCTTAATCCTTTTCTTTTTGCAAATCGAGTAGAAATATGAATTACTTCATATATCCCTCACAGAACCGTACGTGCAGATTTCCCGCATACGGCTCTTCATAATATAGTATTTATTTATCAAATATTATATATATCTATTCTGATTGTTGGTTTTGGTAAATTA
>CAMODE010000022.1 GCA_946611235.1 uncultured Caryophanales bacterium
GCCAGCAACATTTACATTACTAAATGTATTATCTTTATTAAGGTGCTCTACTATTTCACTAGCTATTATGTTAGGATTCTTTTTATATGCTTTAGCAAGGCTCATAACACCATTATATTGATACTCTCCAAGATCTGGTCTTGATGAAGTAACAAGCGTTACTTTATCAGTATCATAGCCACATTCTTTAATAATATTTTTTAATTTTTCTTCTAATTTATAAATAAAATTATTCATAATAATCCTTTCTAAAATAAAAAACAGGATTTCTCCCGCTTATTATTCTTCAGTCTTTTTTGTAGTTTTTGCTTTTTTAGGAGCTTTCTTTTCTTCAACTGGTTTAGCTATTTCTTTCTTTGAAGTATCTACACCTTTATAAAAACCACATTTAGGACATGCTCTATGAGGTCTAATTTTAGTACCACAATTAGTGCATTCTACTAATCCATTAGCGGTAATTTTATAGTGAGTTCTTCTCATATCTCTTCTAGTCTTACTAACTTTTCTAAATGGAACTGCCATCTTTTTTCACTCCTTCCCTATAATAAATCTTTAAATGGATTATTATCATTATTAGTATTTATCTCATCTTCACTAATAAGTCTCCATCCATCTCCCTCTAATTTAATATCTTTGTTTTTATCATTAACAGCATATAGAGGAATCTCCACAAGAATATTTTGCCATAAATCTTCTGTAATATCAAGTGTTTTTTGATAATTTACTCTTGTTTCTTCGATTTTTTCTTCAATTTCACTAGTAAAATCATATGTATAATCTTCTAAAGTAATATTATCTGGTATTATCATAGTACCAGTTATAGTACCAGTAAGTTCATAGGTATCATCTACTAATTTAGATAGATCACCAGTAAAATGGACATTAGATAATTTTCTAATATCACTTCCTTTTATTAATTCTAAAGGTATATTTATATCATTATCAATATTGATTTTCTTTCCTTTAGCAACTAGTTCAAAAAGCTCTATTATCATATAATTTCACCTGCCATATAATTATATAATACTTTTTATAAAATATCAACCATTTTTTTACATTATATAATTGTCTAATCTTTATAATACTTTTGATTTTTACTAGTAGGTCTATCTGGCAAAGTCATTTTTATTAACCCGGATTCTAAAGCTGGGTTTAAATAATTATCACGAAATGAATCTTTTGATTTTAAATCTAATTTAGCCATTATTTCATTTAGACTCATTGGAATACCATTCTCCATTACCTCAAGCAATTTTATAATATATTCACTACTTGTTACAGTTTCCTCATTTGCTTTTCTAAGCAAGTCTTCTAGTACTTCATCAATCATTTGAAACATAAATTCTATAAATATGTTTGAATCACCTATATTGTTACATTCATTAATAACTTTATAGTATCTATCTTGATAATTCTTTATTTGAGATTCTATGGGTACATATTTAAAGATATCTTTCCATTTTGATAAGATAATATTCTGCCATAATCTTGCCATTCTTCCGTTACCATCACTAAAAGGATGTATAAAAACAAATTCATAATGGAAAATGGAAGATAAAATAAGTGGATGAATATTAATTTTTTCTTCTTCCATCCAGTTAAACAAATCCTTTATCAATTTTTCAACATATTTTGGTTTAGGTGCTATAAAAATGCAATTACCATTTTCATCGAATACTCCTTCTTCACCACTTCTAAATATGCCAGATTCTTCTACTAGTAAATTAGTCATAATGCCATGTACTTTTAATAAGTCTTTAATATCATATGGATTAACTTTATCGATCATTTCATATGCTAAATATGCATTTTTTACTTCTTGTATTTCTTCCTTAGGTCCGTTTACTGTTTTACCATTAATAACATCTTTCACTTGATTAAAGGTAAGAGAATTAGCCTCTATTGCTAAAGAAGAGTGAATAGAATGTATTCTATTATTTCTTCTTAAAGTAGGCATTTTATCAAGGTTTTCAAAATTATCAAGTCTTCCAATTTTCTCCATTATGCTTCCAACTAATTCTAACATTTTATTAGATATACTATATGGTGGAACATATTTATCCATTAAATCACCTCATTTTTTCTAAATATATTATAGCAAATTTTCAGAATTGTTTCAACATCTTACATGTGTCTTGCATGCATCTTACATGTATCTTACATGGTAGGAAGCATTTATTGATTAGCACTACCCAATTATATTTTGTTATTCTATTCTTGTTCCATTAACAATAGGTTTTAAATCTCTTGTTTTTACTTTTGGAAGTTCAATATTAGGTATTTCTTCTTTTTTGATATTTTCAAATTGCCAAATTAATAAATTTAGTTCTTTATCATTGCTTTCTTTAAATATATTAAATAATTCTTCTTCATTATAAGTATATAATTCTTCATATCTAATATAATTTTTATCAATTGCTAATTTAGTTATTTGAGAAAGAAGATCCATCATATAATTATCTTCTTTAGAGTGACAATAAAAATCAATACTTTTACTTACCTCTAGTACTTTTTTAGCAATATTTAATGATTTAAATCCTATTTCTTCTTCAGAATATTCATTTATATAAATATGTATATCTTGTACTACTTTTTTAATATCTTCTTTACTTATATTTTTAGTCCAACCTATTCCTGTTAAAATTACTCCATCTATTCTATCAGCACATACTTTTGGTCTATCATTATCGACAATGGGATATTTTTTAAAATTAATTATATCATCAATATTTATATTATCTTCTTTTAAACATTTTAGTAAATAATTATCATTTCTTAATATATCTTCAGTATATTCTTCAGTACTTTCTTGTTTTTCAAAATCTTTATTCATATAGTCTATTACATGAGAAAAGCAAGGAGTAGCAATATCATGAAATAATCCTGCTAAAGTAAATATCTTATTATTAGTTAATTTATAAACTATTAGGCTTACAGTTAGAGAATGATCATATCTACTGATATATTCTCGAAAGTTATATATATCTTTTGAAGCATAATCCATCCCACAAAAATAGCCTACTTTTTTAAGTCTTAGTAATGAAGGAACTTCTAAATATTTAATAAGAAAACTGGGAATATTTGAATACCCTAAGCACTTTAAATAATACTCTAAATACATAACTCCTCCTTCTATTTTTCTCTTATCATTTTAAGAGTTTTATTCATTTTCTTTGTGCAGTAATTATCAAGTTCTTCATCACTATAATTTAACAATTTAGATATTTCTATTAAATATGATAATAATTTTAATAATTTTTCTTTTTCTAAATTCATTGTTAAAGATGCCGCTAGTTTATTTGCTTCAATAAATAGTTTAACCATATCTTTTTCTTCGATATTTTCTAATTCTATTTCATTAATATTTGCTAAATCACAAAAACATAAAGTTATCATTAAACAATCAGCAAATTCAGATATAGTAATATCAGGACTACTTTGTTTTTCTTCCTTCCAATATTTAAAACATTTTGTTTCATAGGCAAATTCACTTAATTCACATAATAATTCAAGTACTTGTTTATAAAATATTTCTTCACTATTATAATCATATTTTTTTCTAAAATGAGCATTTATTATTTTCTCTTTACTGTATATTTCACTTATATTCATATTGCATCTTCCCTTCATGTTAATAGTTACTTGTATGACATCTATTATAACTAAATCTGATATAAAGTTCAATGCTTTTTATTACATTTTTACCGTATTTAATATAAAAATTTTATATTTAGTTATTGTATTTATACATAAAAACGCATATCTTTCATATAATAATATTAATAAATATATAATATTTATATAAAACCTATATAATTTTACTTGACTTTTTATAAAATATAGATATAATTATAAGTGAAAAGGAGATGATACTGTGGCTAATCTAACTACTGCTATTAGTGTACAAATAGATACTAAAGATAAAGAACAAGCAACAGAAATACTACAAAAATTAGGTGTTACTATGAGTGGTTTAATAAATATGACTATAAAGCAATTAATTATGCGAGGAAGCATACCTTTTGAAGTTTCTATCCCAAAAGAGGAATATGAATTATATAAATATTTTACGAAAAAAGAATTGGATGAAACTGCTAAAGAACTATCTTATATAGAAAAACATCCTGATAAATATAAAAGCTATGACAATATCGAAGATTTGAAAGAAGCTTTATTATCGGATGACTAGTTACAAAGTTAAATACTCCAAAGAATTAAAAAAGTCTTTAAAAAAGGTAATAAAGCAAGGTAAGGATATTGATAAATTACTAGATGTTGTTAATCTACTTTCTAAAAAAGAAGATATGGATCCTAAATATAGGGATCATGCCTTATTAAATGATAAAAGATTTAAGAATTGTAGAGATTGTCATATCGAGCCTGATTGGTTACTTATTTACAAATATTTGGATGATGAAATAATTTTATTACTAGTTAATACCGGTAGTCGTAGTGAAGTACTAAATAAATAACTATTCTAGAATAGATGCTTATCTATTCTTTTTTTATCCAGAGTAAAATTTATATACAAGATATTTCTAGTAAAGGTATGTAAGGATTAACTTGTTAATCCGAGAAAGCGATAGCGATAATACATAAAAAGATAATAGTAGTTATTCACCACTATTATCTTTTTTAGCTAATACTTCTCTAGGTTTAGAACCATTTTGAGGTCCTATTATTCCTCTTTCTTCTAATAAATCTACTATTCTAGCAGCTCTATTATATCCAATACGATATTTTCTTTGAATTAAGGAAGCACTTATCTTACCAAACTCCATAGCAAAGTCAACAATATCATTATATAATGGATCATCATATTCTTCTTTAGACTGATATCCATCATCATAAGCACCTGCATCATTTGATAAAGATTCTCCTCTTTCTTCTGTAAGAGAATGGTCATAATTAGCTTTCTGTTGTGATATCGTAAAGTCGACGATCTTTTGTAGTTCTTCATCACTTACATATGCTCCTTGTATTCTTATTGGAGTATTTTCTCCCATAGGTTTAAATAACATATCTCCTTTACCAAGTAGTTTTTCTGCTCCTCCTTGGTCTAGGATAGTTCTTGAATCTATTTGTGATGATACCGCAAATGATATTCTTGATGGTATATTTGCTTTAACAACACCAGTTATAACATCAGTAGATGGCCTTTGCGTAGCTACGATTAAATGAATACCTGCTGCTCTTGCCATCTGAGTAATTCTCATAATAGAGTCTTCAACATCTTTAGCAGCTACTAGCATAAGGTCTGCTAACTCATCGATGATAAAGACAATATACGGCATTTTTTCATAGTCAGAATTAGTTTCACACATTTTATTATAAGCACCAATATTCTTACATTTAGTATCTTCAAATACTTGGTACCTTCTTTCCATCTCAACAACAATATTCTTTAGAGCAATACTTGCTTTCTTAGGATCCGTTACTACGGGAGTAAGTAAGTGTGGTACTCCATTATACATAGATAGTTCTACTTTTTTAGGGTCTACCATTACTAATTTTACTTCATCTGGTTTACTGCGCATTAGTATCGAAGCAATAATACAGTTAATACATACAGATTTACCGCTACCAGTAGCACCAGCAATTAACATATGTGGTGTAGCATTTATCTCAGCCCATTTAACGGTACCCATAATATCTTTACCTAATCCTACTGCTAAGACACTCTTTTCATCAGGGGCAGGAAGTTTAGATAATACTTCTCTAAAGGATACCGGACTATTTACTTTATTAGGTAGTTCGATTCCAATCGTACTCTTACCAGGAATAGGAGCTTGTATTCTAACATCTTTAGCAGCTAAATTAAGAGCTATTTCTTTTTGGATTGATAATAATTTATTAACTTTAGTACCTGCTTGCAACTCTAATTCATACTGCGTAACAGATGGCCCTATATGACATTCTTTTATCTTACCAGGTATATCAAAGTCTGCGAGTACTTTTTCTAATGTAGTAATATTTTGTTTAACAGCTTCAACATTATCTTTATCGCTACCCGCTTTAGATAGTTTTAATAATGTTAAAGGTGGCAATTTATAATTAACATTAATTACTGGTTTTTCTTCTACTTGTTCTACTGGTACTTCAATATTTGGAGTACTAGTAGCAGTTTTAATAGGAACATCCTCTTCTTCTTTATCACTTACATGATCAAGATCTTTAGTCGAAGAAACTATTATTCTCTTATCTTCTTCCTCTTCCTTCTTTTCTTTATGCTCATGCTTAATCTTAGGCATCTTTATCTTCTTAATTAAATCCATTAGACTAGTATTAAGTAGAAGTATACCTCCTATTACAATAAGAGTAATAACTACTATCTTAGTACCTTCTTTAAATAAACTATAAAAGGCATAAGTAAATAAGGCTCCTATGATGCCTCCTCCACTATTAGATATTGCTTCTGTACTCTTAAAAGCTAATAATAGATTATTATAAGTCTCAGTAATTATCTTTACTCCCTCACTACTATTTAACTCAATATACTTTAAATGAAGAAGTATTAAAAATGATACAATTAGTATATATAATCCAATCCATCTTAGTCCTAAGAAGTCAGGTGTCTTTCTCTTTACTATTATATATGCTCCCATAATAAGGACAAAAGCTAGTAAAAAGATATAAATATTTCCCACAAGAAATACCGAGAAAGCTCTTATAAAATTACCAGCAGGTCCATATCCTCCTATCCCGATAATAGAAGCAAGTATCATTATTATTCCTACTACTTCATTAGTATATTCAAATTTCTTTTTTTCTTCTTTTTTGGTCTTTTTCTTAGCCATAATATCAATCCTTCTATTCGTATTTAATTATAACAAAAGAAATTTAAGTTGTAAAGAAAGCACTCGAAATTTGTCATTTATTTAACATAAAAACGACTTATCACTTAAGATAAATCGTAATTATTATTTTGATAATACTTTTTTATTTATAATACTAAATATTTGTTTAAATTCATTTACATATATTTCTAATGATAAATTCCTATCATATTTGATATAATAATTATTCTATTCTTACCATCATTCTCAACTACTCACCTACCCATCTGTATTAAAATAAAAACAGGAACATAAAACCTTTCGGTAGTTATGCTCCTTCCCAAAGCAGGAACAAAAAGGGGGATTTGCCTTTTAGTTCACTTGCATTTTAACACATAAATAAGTTGTAGTAAAATAAATTTGTTCGGCAAAAAAATAGGCTTTGTGCCTATTTATTATCTGGAATAATCATCATATTTAAAGTCTATCTTTCAATCATGCTTAATAATGTTATTAACTCTTGTTCAATATTATATATATCTTCGTAAAAAAAAGTTAATATTTCATCTTCTGTCAAATCATAATCATTTAAAGAATCATAATTTTTTACTTGAGTTATAGGACTAATTCCTCTATCGCTTTCAAATTTTTTTATTAATTCATACATCATAATCAATTCATTACTTAATTGATTCCTCTTGTTATTAATGTCTAGCATTTTATATGCATTTTTCATTTCTTCGCTCATCTTGACCTCCCTACAATATTTTCATCACTTAAAATTTCTGGAGTTAAACTCGCTAATTGTTGCTGTCTTAATTGAGACATTTTTGCCATTTCCTGCTGTCTTAACATTTCAAATTTTGCTTTCTGTTCTTGAGAAATTTTTTTATAATCAAAAACATTTGTAATCATTTCCATCGTAACAGGACTACTTTGAGATGAAGATTTAATATGTCTAACATTTATATCATTCGCCATATTTAACCCATTATCTATAGCCAATTGAAAATAATCTTTATATGCAGGACATTCAATTATAATATCACCATATCTACTAGGGCAAGCCCCACCAAGATACCAATCTATACCCTTATTATTCTCCCCACTAATATAATCACCTTTATTTTTATCGCCAACAAAACCCTGTTCTTTATATATTTTTAAATCATCTTCAGATATTGCTCTATAGCAATGATCTGGCTTACATTCATAATCTCCAATTTTTCTAATCACACGATCTCTAAGGTTTATTTTAACAGTCTCACCTACAGTAAGTTTCTCACCTCTAAGCATTTTTTCTTGAATCTTTCTTTTAACTGGATCGTTTGATAATGGCAAATTTTGTGCATTGTATAATTCCATATTAATCTCCTATCAGTGATTTTCTAACACTATCATAAACAGCTCTATCATTTTCTGTTTTAATATTCTTCTCCAATTCAAGAAGAACATCATTTATAGTTTTTTTATAATCATCATCTATTTTCTGTTGCCAATCTTTCATGTCTTTTTTCATATCATTAATTGATTGTAACTTTATTTCGGGAGTGCTAAATTTCTTTGCAAGTTCTTCTTCAAAATTTCTTCTTTCTTCTTCAATTTTTTTCTGTCTTTTATTATCTTCTTCTTGCCATTCTCCTAGTAATTGTTGTCTTTCACTTTCACTCTTACCTTCTAATTCCTTTTCTCTTAATTCAGTTATTCTAGAGTCTATATCATTTATTAATTTATTTATGTCACCTGCATCAGAACTAATTGACTTTTTATTTTCTTCCATGTTTCTTTCCTCCTATATTTATATTAACGACAATACAACAAGTATAATTAAACTAATTAATAATCTAATTAAAACCACTTTCTTTGAAATAGAATACAATTTTTCTATTGTTTTTCTTTTTTCTAAATTATTATAGTTCTTTCCTATTAATACTTCATTAAACATCCTATAATTATCCTCATAATGCTCTGTATAAGTTCCCCCTTTATATGCATTTTCTAATCCATCTTCTAGTGCATTATATAATCCATTTATAATTGAACCAATTAAAGTACTTCCAAAGGCAAATGCCATTAACCATCCTAATAATACTAACATTATTGGATTGTTAAAAAGCATATTTATAGTATCCGAACTGTCATTTTTTATTAATAACATTATAATAAAGCAAATCAACGATAATATAGAACCTGCAGCTAAGCCAATAATAATTTTAACCCAAAATCTTTTTTTTATTATGCCACTAAATCTATCTTCACCACCATTTAATAATCCTGAAATATATGAGCAAGAATTATAATGTTCCTCATTCATATTTTCATTAAAAGTTGAGAAGTGAATTACAGATTCGGTAAAAATTAAAGATATTGATAATTCGTGGCGAGTTGTTTCATCCATTTCATTATCCTCATAAGAAATATATAATTTTATCTCCATCTTAAATATATATTGTGGTTCTTTTAGAGCATCATAAAAAACATAATCATCTTTAGTATTGATTTTTCTACCATCAGTAAATTCAACATAATATTCAAGACTTGGATTTACATAAGCATGATACTTATAATGTAGTGCATATATATTGGTATTATTATTCTCTTGTAATTGTTGTAATTCTTGTAACTCTTGCTTTATTAAACCATCATAATGATTCAAAATCTTTCTTAAATATTCTGTAACTTCCTTAATTTGCTCAATTGTAATTAATTTATTTTGAACTAGAAATGAACTTCTGTTATCCATATATACCTCCTAAAACATTATGCTTTCAGAGTAGCATTTATCCAATATAGAACTATTAATTAATTTTACATTGGCTAATTTTGCATACTCTAAAATTATTTTTTTATTAACTCCCATTGAAATTCCATAAATTAGATATTTATCCCATATTTTTACTTCCATTAATTCTCTATCACTAATATAACTAAATTCGTTTAAGAATTTCTTTAAAGCAAACCACTTATCTATTTCATTTTCATCAGACAAATATGAATGCTTTGGTGATTTTAAATATATCCTATGTGAAAAATAAATAATACTTAAACATAAACCAATTATATTCCCAAAAGGGATTGAAACAATTGAATATAATAATACAACATAGTCTATTATAGTAATTTTCATTTTTTTGCTATAATCACCGATAAAGAAACATAATATCAATAAAATACTTACTGCAATATTAATTATTTCAAAAAACTGATTATTCAAATATGTATATTTGCTAATTAGGGATACAATAAGCAAAACACTAAAAAAGATAGTTGCAATTGCAGAGGAAATACCAAATAATAAAATTTCTATACCTTTTTCTTCTTTTACTAAGATTGCCTTTATTAATAAAAAGAATATTAAATTTATACAAATACCGACTAATACTGATAATAAAAAATTCTTAGAAATTAGATATATAATTGGGAAAAATAAAGCAAATCCCAATACAATATAATTAACTAAAAAATTTATTTTATTTTTTAATCTCTTATATGACACCTTATGAGTTTTCTTTAAATTTACCCTTCTATTAATCATTTTACCAACATTTTTAAAAACTATTTCAAATTTTGGTGAATTAACAAAATCATCAAAAACTATTTCTGATTCACCTTTAAAAAGTTCATCTAGTAAATAATTTTCAAAATCCATTAAAATCATAAATCTATCTTTCCCTGTATCTTTTATAATACACTTCTGAATATCATCTATAATCCTATATTCAACACTTATATATCCCCTTTCCCACAAATCTAATATTGTAGAAATAATATCATTTCCATCAACATTACCTTTTACCATTAATCCTACTATAGCAGGCTTTTCATCAGAAGGAATATCCCTAAAATATTCGATCTTTTCTTGCTTTTGTTTTTTTATGTAATAGAAATAATACACTATTTCAAAAAATGCTAATAAAATCATTAAAATTATAAGAATCATTTTACACCTTACCTTACTAAAAAATGGACTATTGGCATCTAGTTTTTTTTATTTATATCTTCAATAATAATTATAACATAGAAATTATTGTTTTTTACTTATTTTTTTTGCATTTTATAATAATTATGTCCATAATTATGCTATAATTGATAATAGATGAGGAGTGTGAAATATGTTTTTTAGTATTTGTTTATTAATTGTAGGATTTGTTATTTTAATTAAGGGAGCTGATATTTTTGTTGATGGAGCTTCATCAACAGCACAAAACTTTAAAGTATCAAAAATTCTTATAGGTCTTACTATTATTGCATTTGGTACATCAGCACCAGAATTTGCTGTATCAATGAGTGCATTGTCTTCTGGTAGTACAGATATGGTACTAGGAAATGTGTTTGGTAGTAATATATTAAATATTTTACTAATATTAGGAACTGCTGCAGTTATAAATCCAATTTCAATAAAGGAAAATACTGTTAAGAAGGAATTACCACTAACACTATTAATATCTACATTATTAGTTGTATTATTTTTAGATATTAGTTTAGGAAATGGTAGTTCTAATCAAATAACAAGATCTGATGGCATTGTAATTCTATTATTCTTTTCTATCTTTCTATATTACTTACTAACACTAGCAAAGGGAAAAAAAGAAAATAAAGAAGAAGAAAAACCAAAATTCAAACTTGGAAAATCAATTGTTTTTGTAATATTAGGTCTTGCAGGAATCACAATTGGAAGTAATTTAGTTGTAGATAATGCCTCTATCATCGCAAAAACATTAGGAATTAGTGAAAGGATTATTTCGTTAACAGTTATTGCATTTGGTACATCATTACCAGAACTAGTTACAACAATCGTTTCTGCAAAAAAAGGTGAACAAGATTTATTAGTTGGTAATATAATAGGAAGTAATATATTCAATATATGTATTGTACTAGGAATTCCTATTGCTATATTTGGAGGAATTACCCCTACAAGTTTCAAAACAATAGATTTAATTGCTTTAATATACTCTGCTATATTATTATTTGTTTTCTCTGAAACAAGAAAAAAAATAACAAGAGTAGAAGGATTATTAATGTTATTATCATTTGTTATTTATTACACATTAGTATTTATATTATAAGTTAAAAAGAGAAATCCAATTTCTCTTTTTTATATTATTAATCATTTTTATCCATATATTTATTTAATAATTTGGCATGATATTTTTTTACTGCAACAATTTCATCTAATGTTAATTCTGTTCTCTTTTTACCAATCATGTTAATATCCTCATGAAAGATATCATTTGCCTTATATTCTTTTATAAACTCATAAGGTATTATTAATCTAATATATCTATCATCCGAATCAACTTCAAATAAATATTTTACCATTTCCATTCCTTGTAAGTTATTTTCCATCTTCTATCCTCCATTATTTATTCCATAGATACACATTTGAAATCTTTATCTACATGTAATTCTAAAACGGGATTATGTCCACCAAACAAATCGTTATCGGAAGTATTAAACCATATTTCTATCATTTTACTATGAACTGTTATATATACTTCATCAGATAGAAATTTTACTACTTCATCGCTTGTGGTAATTCTGTCATTCCAATCAGAACAGTCTTTTATAATTAATTCTGAACAAAGGCTTATAAAATTATCATTTTGGTACTTTTTATCAATTTCATTTAATGTAACCAAACCACTTTCAAGTTCATCCATAATTTCAATTTTTATTGCTTTTAAATTATGATATTTAATATTCTCACCAACATAGAAAGTTCCATTATAGTCAAATACTTCTTCATTAAGATTCCTGTATTCAATTTGTTGTATGTCTGCTTGCTTTATATCATCATTTGATTGAACATATGATAACAATTTAAACAGTTTATTGTCAATATAATCAAATATCGCTTTCTTTACAGCATCGTTTAACATCAAAATATCTCTTAACTTATTAAAGTCTTTAGAAGCATCATTATTTAATAATTTATTAATTTCACTTTCATCTTTAAACAATTTTTCAATTTCATTAACATCTAATTTATCATATTTTTTTGTATGTCCTAGTAACATTATTATATTGGAAATATAATCTTTTCCTATACTCCAAAAATCATCGCCATTTATATTTTGCCCAAAAAAAAGGTAACTCCAATTATTTGCTTCAAAATCAGCATCTTTATTATCTTCAGTATATAGTTCTTTTATTTTTTTTAATTTTTCAGATAAATCATTTGCCCAATTCAATTCAAAATTCATTTAATATAACCTCCAATACTGTAATAAGTATAACATATTTTAATATCCTTTTTACTAAAAAGATGCATATTAATTAAAAAAAACAGTTTTTTTCTTGTTTTCTAATCAATGCCTAACCCTAGTTTGACAGCTTTGAAAGATTAAAAACTGTCAAACTCAGGATTATAACAAAAGAAATTTAAGTTGTAAAGAAAGCACTCTAAATTTGTCATATATTTAACATAAAAGTGACTTATCAATTAAGATAAATCACTTTTATTTTCTTGATAATACTTTATTGTTACTATTTATAACACTAAATATTTGTTTAAATTCATTTACATATATTTCTAATGATAAACTCCTATCATATTTAATATAATAATCATAATTACTTAAATCTATTTCTTCTGAAGAACATACACATATTGGTACTTCTTTAGATATTGTTCTTCTAATATAATTTATAATATCATATGCACAAGGTATAATACTATTATCATTATCAAATAAAGGCATATAATTATCACAAATAATTAAGTCAAAGTAATCACTTTTTTGATAGCAATCTCTTATTATACGAAGAGCACTATTCCTTGATTTAGCTCTTATTATTTCTGAATTATTTAGTATTCTATTTAAAGCTTCTTTTAGTTTATTATATTTATATTCTTCATCTTCAATAATTATTATTTTTAAATTTGTCATAATAGTACCCCATTTATACTTTTATATTATTATTTATTTTTATAGTACTTTCCCAAAGTCTTTTTTCTTTTTTAGTAACTATTATTATACCTTTTTTTATTAATCTATATATTAAATATGTTAAAAATATATCCGAGAAATAAATATTAGCCATTAATCTAGCTACTAACTTAATTGTTTTTACTTCTCCTAGTTCTTTTAATAAATCTAATATCGTATCATTATAATAATCAAATGAAACACATTTTACATTATTGTTTTCCATAATTCTCATTAATAATTTGTTTTCAAGTGTTACTATAATCTTGCTCTTCTTGTTTTATAAAGATCATCATTGCAAGTAACACTACCATCTGATGTAGTAATAATCCCATATTTCTTTATTCAAGAATATATAGCACTTCTTCCTAAGCCATATTCACAACTAATATCAGCTACCGGTTTGCCACTTTCTGCTAGTTTAACAATATTCTTTTTATATTCTTCATCATGCTTATTGTATGCTCTATCAATACACAGCACTCCTTTCACAAGTGGTTCATATTGTACCACAGTGTCCAAAATTTCGTGTCCTAAAAAGTATTCTAACGCAGCCAAGTTTTTTTTGCTTATTTTCTAAAATATTCTTCTCTATATTGCTTAGGTACTTTTCTTCTAATAGATTGTATTTCTTTACCTAAAATAATTTCTTTTTCTGTTTGGTAATAATCCATTAATGCACTTTCTTGAACAAATCTTTGCTCTCCTTCATTCCAAATCATCTTAGGAACTCTTTGAACAATCCAATCCATCAATAGCCAATTATAAAATCTCTCATTGGGATTAGTACACGAAGTAAAAATAACTTTATATGGAGCTTCTGTGTATCCGTGAGAAACATAAAATAAATTATTAAAAATATTCAAATCATCTACTGGCAATGCTCTTTCAATAGAATCATACCCTAAGTATTGAACTAATATATCTTTAAAATAAGACATAAGTGTTATAACACAGTAATTATCATAATAATCCCATTTTTCATCGTAATCACAATCTGCCAAAAACTCTTTATACATTTCACAATAAGTTTCAAAACAATGTACTTTTACTATTCTTCCAAAAGAATAAAAGAAATCTTTTTTATAATAACACTTTTCAAAGAAATTCATCAAATCATATTTTAATAAGTTCCATTCATTATTACTTATTCTAGATTTAGCAATATCAAGTCTTTGATTATGAATATTCTTAGCAGCTTCATTTAATAATTTTATAAAAGCATCATAATAATATTTATTTGTGCGACGTTCGGTAGGTCCTCTTAATACAGAATCATCAAAACCTTCATATTTATTTTTTTCATAGTCTTCTTCATACATTTTAGCTACTTCTTCCATATTCTTATTTTTATATTTGCTAGCTTTGTTTTTATAACATTCTACCTTATCTCCTAAAACAACATAACTAATAAATGTTAAAAAATAAGGTGTAACTGGATTTCTCCAATTATCATGTCCCGGTTCTCCTATTAGGATAGAATAATCTATTATCTGACCACGAGGATTAATATAGCCAAGAAATGGTCCCCTATAACTACTTTCTGTTTTTTCTTCACAAAAATCAATTGTCATATAAACCTCCATCATTTTTCGTATTTAAAGTATTTCTTCCCTTTCTTCAATAACTTTATATATCAGAGTGTTGAATGTTTGAGCATTAGTAAAGGTCAAATATTTTTTTCCATCAGGAGCATCATATTCAGCAACCATTTCTAAATTTCTTTTTTCCATAAAAACCTCCTTGTTTTTGTTACTTATAATATCATATATTTTTTGCGTTGTAAACAACTATTTTATATTTTTTACAGCTTATTTTTTTATAGTGTGAATTAACTAGAGTATTATATTACTAGAAGATTCTTCTAGTAAGGGTTTATGGAGAAGTAACTTGTTACTTCGGGCTAGCGCAAGCATTAAATAAAAAAATGTAAGAATAATCTTACACTTATATTAAAAACTAATGGTTTTATTATTAATATCATTAATTTTTTCTTCTTCAGAAGGTGTATAATTTCTACATATATTTGCAATATTCTTTAATTCACTTAGTAACTCTATAGCAGCTTCTTCAGTCATTTGATTGCTGCCTCTCATTGTATCTATTTTACTAGTCAATTTCATAAGTTCTACCTCAATTAAGGAAAAGCCATACTCTGAATTCATTTCTATACTTGCCATATTCTTTTTACCTTTCTTATATTTATTTATATATAAATGTAATTATTCAAATATATGGCGTCCCCGATTGGAATCGAACCAACGACCTACTGCTTAGGAGGCAGTCGCTCTATCCTACTGAGCTACGAGGACACACATATAATTATATCATACTTTATTTATTTTGATGAAGAAAATTATATATTTTATTACTATTTAAGTAGAAATAATTAGTATCTTTTAAAATATATTTATAATAATCATCTTCTTTTTCGATATCAATAATATTATTTATATCTGTTTCAAATATTATTTCTTTATAATTAGGATTATTTATTACTCTACCTACTCTAAATGATTCTGTATCTTTAGGTATAGAAAGAATGATAAATCTTATATTAGTTAATATTACTGATACATTTATATTATCATTACCTGTCTTTAATAATATATCATCAAATATTTCTATTATTTGTTCATTATCTTGTAATTTAATATTATACATAGTTATCCTTATAAAACATATTTAGTTAAAATAAAGTAGATAGCCGCTGCTATTACGATAAGACCAAATATTAGGAATATTATTTTAATAACATTACCTGAAGTATCTTCCATAAAGTCATCATCGTCTTCGACTTCATCAAAATCTTTCTTAGTAAAGTTAAATGAACCACTGTAGAAGGTTTCACCATCTTTTATTTTCTTGATCATCGTTACTTCATCTTTAACAATTGGATCAGTAACAACAGTATTATCATCGCCTTTTAAATCTACCAGTAAATCTAGAGGTAATGAATCCTCACTTACTTCTTTCTTTTTATCTGGCTCCATATTAGATAATTCAATAGCATCATCATGATATGGTATTTTTTCTTCTTCTAAGTTCGTTAAAAAGTTATGATTAATCTTTTTAGTATTAGTTACTTCATTACTTCGATTTATTTCATTCTTGGCATTTTCTAGTAAGACATTAATATCATATATACGATTATCTTTAATAGGTTTTTCTACCGGTATATCTTCTACTTCTTTCTTTTCTTCTTTAACTTTTCGATATTCATCCCTACTATAAATTATTTTCTTTAAGCCATCTAAATCTATTTCATTAGAATTATCTGGTATAGGTAAATTTTCTAAATCAGATATTTCTTTAGATACATCTTTATATAATGCTTCATTTCTTTTACTTCTTTCAAATAGACTTAAATCTTTTTCATAATATTTTTCCATTCTACTTTCCATAGCACCACTACCTTATCTTTAACTATATGATATCATAATTTTATATTAATGAAAAGATTTTATTGCATTTTTTGTCTAATTTTTATATAATTATTATGAGAGGAAGGTATAATTATGAAATTAATAGTTAATAAAGATAAATGTATTGGATGCGGACAATGTGTAAGTATTTGTGATAAAGTATTTGACTTTGATGATGATAATTTAGCCAAAGTAGTAGCAAGTCCTATACCAGAGAAATTAGAAGAAGACGCTAATGTAGCTATGGAATCTTGTCCTACTGGTGCTATTGAAGAAGCATAGGCTTCTTTTTTTATTTGACTTATTAGGAGAAGACTGCTATAATATAAGACGTTTGTTTGGGGTGATAGATGTGAAAAATATGTACTATGATGGTCAGGCGTTTACAGAGGCCATTTCTTTAATTCAAACTGATCCATATAAGGCTCTCGATAAATTAAAGAAATATTTTGATAAGTATCCTTTAGATTATTCTTCATACCCTTACTATATATCAACACTTATGTTAGTAGGAGAATTTGATATAGCTGAAGAAAAACTTAATTATATACAAAATAAATATGATAGTGGGATTTTTAAAAATGATGAAAGAAAAGATGCAATTTTAAGATATTCGATTATTTATGCCAGATTTAAATTACTTTGCTATCAAGGAAAATATGAAGAAGCGTATAACTACTATTATGATAATATAAATAGTATTAAGAAATTTGATGTTGATAAAATATTATTCTATTGCAGAATGAAAATGGGATTAGTAGAAGATAACATCATCAAAGAAAGAGATGTTTTGCCTTACTTTTATAGACAGACAATTGATTATAAAGAAAGTGATTTCATACACCATGCTAAAAAACACTGTGCTGATAATCCACATAAAAATGAAGATGAAGAAACGGAGTTTGTATCTGGGTTTCCTTTTGAAGAAGTTCTTTCCGAGATAAAGAAGTATATTCCATCTGAAAAAAAATTATATCCGGGATTTATCGATAACATGTATGTATTTAGATATGATGAATGTGGGACTAGTAAAAAAGGGCCTGTTGATTATATAAAAGTATTTACTTTTAATGATACAAATGATTTTATTACTATGTATCCTTGTAAAGATGTGGAAAGGCTTCCTTATGTTGACTTAAATTATATGAGAAAAGTTAATAATACAAAAGTTAAAAGACGTAGTCAAATAGATAAATTTAATGATAGATTTGGTATTAAATAAGTACTAGTTATTTCTAGTACTTTTTTCTTTATATAAACATATAATTTACTGGTGATAATATGGAATATGAAAGAATAATTCTACCTTATAATAGTTTAGAGGCAGTAATTGATGATAAGACGCTTGGCTTACATTATAATGGTCATTATAAGAATTATACAGATAAATTAAATAAGTTACTAAAAGAAAATAATTATGATTATAGGTATTCTCCGGAAGAGTTAGCTATGAATATTAATCTTTTTCCTTTTAAAAATAATAGTGATTTATTATTTAATTTAGGAGGATATTTAAATCATTCTTTATACTTTGATCATTTAACTGATAATAAAGTATTAATACCTGAAGGATTAGAAAAAGAAATTAATAAGTACTTTGGTTCTTTCAATAATTTTAAGAAAGAATTTATTAATATGGTGCTTGAACTTAAGGGAAGTGGCTGGACTTATTTAGTACTAGATAAGAATAATAAACTTAGAATTATTAATCTTCCTAATCAGGATAGTCCCTACTACTACGGATTTATTCCAATTATGGGTATTGATATGTGGGAACACGCTTATTATATAAAGTATAATTTAGATAAGAAAAAATACTTAGAGAATATTTTTAATATTATTGATTTTAATAAAGCATATAGAAATTTACTAAATGCAAAAAGATAGTGATTACTCACTACCTTTTTTATCCCATTATTTGTCCTCCATTGACATGAATGGTTTCTCCGGTTACATAGCTTGAATCATTTGAAGCTAAGTAGACAAAAGTTGGTGCCAATTCATATGGCATTGCTCCCCTTGCCATCGTGGCATCAGAACCTAACGAAGGTATTTTTTCCGCTACCCAGCAAGCTGGTTGTAATGGTGTCCAAAAATATCCTGGAGCTATGGCATTTACTCTAATATTTTTTAAAGCTAAGTTTCTGGCTAAACTTCTAGTGAAACCGATAATAGCAGCTTTAGTTGTTACATAGTCAATTAGTTGTGGTTCACCATAGAAGGCCGTTACTGATGATAAATTTATAATCGATGAGCCACTTTTCATGTAAGGAAGGGCTTCTTTAGTTAAATAAAACATGCCATAGACATTTACTTTCATGGTCCAGTCAAATTGTTCATCCGCGATATCTTCGAGATAATCTTTTTGATATTGAACTCCAGCATTATTTACTAAGACATCTATTTTACCATATTTATTTAGTGTTTTATTTACTACTTCTTTGCAAAAGTTATGACTAGTTAAATCCCCTTTTATCAGAAGACATTCTCCTCCCAACTTTTCAATATAGTTCTTGGTATCATTTGCATCTTTATCTTCGTTTAGATAGACGATTACCACTTTAGCTCCTTCTTTAACAAAAGCGATACTACAAGCACGACCTAGTCCGCTATCACCTCCGGTTACAATGGCTACTTTACCTGTTAATTTACCACTACCTTTATAATTGGGATTATCAAATATTGGAAGTGGTTTCATAACATATTCCATACCCGGTTGAACATCTTGCGATTGTTCTGGGGCTAATATATTATATACAGTACTTTTTACCCCTACTTTATTATCATAATATTTATAATAATTATTTCCATATTTATAATCAAAATCCATATATTTCCTCCTAGGATAATATATGGATTATTGTTTATTTTGTGATTATTTTTTCTTTTTTCGAAGAACATTGATATATGAGACGATAAACTTTTTAATCATTTCGGTCATTGTCTTTTTCTCTTCTTCAGATAATGAACTATACTTCTTTAATATTTTAGGAATAGTAGTTGTAAGAGAAGCTATTATTTCACCAAAGGATTCTACCTCAGCACCACTGAAGACTTCGAAGATAGCATCAATAAAGATTTCTCTTTGCTCTCTTGTAGTACTTTTAAGCCATTCGATTACGGTATTATTTACATATTCACTTATTTTAGTATTACTATCTACTTTTACGAATTCATTTTTAAAGACATGCCATGAGTAGATATCATGTTGTAATATTCCTTTCTCATTGCTTTCACAGATAGTCATTTTTTCTTTATGATTTAGTAGTCTTCCTATTATGGATTCTTGTGGAATATATGATTCCATTTTACTTATTATTTTGTCATCTTGATATTTATCTAATATGATACTATTTAATCCTGGTCCATCAAAGTTATCGACTTTTATTATTTTATCTTTAGTAGATTTACCTGCTAGCATAGATGAATAGATAGCAATATTTCCTCCTTTAGAATGACCTCCTACTCTTATTTTTTTATTAGGATATTTTTTTGATATGTTTTCTAAATATTCAAGTCCCGTTATCTGACATGGAACATTTTCCATAAAGGCCATATTACAGTCTTCTTTCCAACCATTTATTGTTTTATCTGTACCTAGATATGATATATATAATTCATTATTAGGTAAATGAATAGTTACTCCTCCAAACTGTTTTTCGGTTTGTTTATCATCTAATTTTTGATAATCCGTTACTAATAAATCTTTGAATCTTGGAGAATCTCCGATATATGTTGCTAGTTCTTTATCTCCATTATAAAGAAAGTCCTCTTCTTTTAGTTCTATTAATCTTTTAGATAATGCTTCAATTGTTTCTTCTTCTTTTATATTTACTTTATCTAATGGTAAATAAGAGAATCTAGCTAATACTAAGCTATCTACTTCACTTAACGGATGTTCTTTTGATATTGAGATATCCCCTCTCCATAATAAATAATCATGTATATTTGTCATAAATGCCACCAACCTTATATACTTATTATAAATATTTATATTTGAAAAATCAATATAAAAAGTGAAAACTATTATCCTAGTTTCCACTTTGAACTTTATTTAATGTTTTGGTTATTTCTTTTGTTTCTACATTATTTACAGGATACCATCCATAAGATACCATTTTATTATAAGTATCTTCTTGGCTTGTAAGTATATCATTTAGATTTTCTTTTAAGGCATTTCTAACATCATTATTAGAACTTTCTAGTGTACCATGAACATATACTTCGACTGTACTTTTTAGGATTAATAAGTAATTATTCATTCTTAGTTCATCATTCATTAGACTTTACCTCCAGTAAGTTCATTAATTTTTCTTTCATAGAAGTATGTTTTGTTATTTCATCATTCATAAATGTAACAAGGTTTTCTTCTTCCATATTTTTGACTAAATCTTCACAAATCTTAATGATATTTGTTTCATGTCCGATGGCATCTTCGACATATGCTAATTCTTTTTGTGTCATTATCTTTCCTCCTTGCTATTATTATGAACTATTATTTTATTTTTTAAACATAAAAAGAGTAAATAAATTACTCTTCTATTAACGTTCCGATGCCACTAAACTGATTCTTACCAGTAGTTATTGTAAATTCTTTATTGGTAGGACTTCCCATACTCATATTAGGCATATTTCCCTCTGGTATTTGCATATTATCATTACTTGGTTTTTCAGGCGGAGTACCACCATTCATATTTGGCATATTGCTATCATCTGGTCTTTCTGGTGGTGTACCATTATTATTCATACCTGGCATACCCATTCCATTTTGAATTTCATTAGATGAATAGCCTAACTGTAATCCTTTAGTATAATTTGTAATACTTGTATAGAAGCCGCTATTAGTTTCCCCGGTTACTTCTCCATCTTTATATAGATAGTATGTTCCTTCTTTTAATGATGTAGAGCTATATATTAGATTAGTATATGTTCTATCTGTTTTGAAGGCAAATATAGGAGTATCATTATCATCTAGTAATGTTATTATAGTATTTTCTCCCGGTTTTTCTTGGAAGGAAAAAGTAGCAAAATTCTGTTTAGATTCACTTGATATTTCATCTAACATATCACCAGTGGCTAAGACAGTTTCTCCATTTATGTATGTACCATCTTCTGAATCTAAGCCAGCATCTTGTCCTGATTTAGCAAGAGCTATTATTCTTCCTCCATTAATTGTTAATGCACCATTAGAGTCAATGGCATCTCCTTCATCAGCATCATTTGATACAATGGCGGTAAGAGAATTTACATTAATAGTTAATGTATTTCTAGCAGAAGTATTTTCACTTTTATCAGTAGTAGTATTTAAACAATCATCTTCTGCATAGACTACATAATCACCAGTACCACCCATAAATTCAAGATTTCCTTTAGTTTCAATTCCTTCTTTATTTTTACTTGTAACTTCGAGGTATCCTTCTCCTTCAAAATATAAATCAATATCGGAAGAGATTGCTCCTGATGCTTTATAGTAATAGTATGGATCACCATCTGCTAAATCTTCATTATCCGCTGTTACCTTAGCAAATAAAATATTATTTATTTCATTAGAAGTATATACTCCATAGTAATTAGTATACGTACTATAATTAGTAGCTGCATCACCACTATATTTATTTGTAAAACTTTCTAATTCATCATTACCTATTAGACTTACCTTTTTTAGTTTTCCACCTTCAATATAATTATCTGTTCCTTTAACTGTTTTAATTGTTACCCTGCTTCCAGTATATGTTATATCTTTATTATATACATATATTGCAGGTGCTTTTTTTGAGTCAGTATCTAATTTTACCCCATTTAAGATAATATTAACATCTTTAGTTATTTTATTAGTATCTAAGGCTATCATACCTCCGGTTAATTCCCCAGTAAAGGTAATATCACCATCAGTATTAATGTTAATAGTGGTTATTTCAAGAGGTTTTACTTCAGTACTATTTCCTTCTTCGATAAAATCATCTAAGTCATATGTTTTGTGCATTCCTACTCCATCAAATAAGAACTCTGTAACATAAACTTTATCTAAATTATTATTTTGATAATCTTCATAAAAACTATCAAAATCATCTTTAGAATATACTTTTAGTGCTTTCTCTTCACTATCGGTATAAGTTAAGTTACTTAAATTTATACTTACTGTTTTTAAAGAACTATCCATCTTTTTAACAATAATAATTGTACTAAGTCCTAATACTAGTAATACTGAAACTATTATTAGTAATACTTTTTTCTTTTTCATTTTATCAATCTCCTTATGTTTATAATATAACATAATTTGTTTTTCATTGATATATTTTTTAAATTGTAATTATTAATTTTACATTTAAAATGTAAAATATTATTTTTAAGTTATTAATTATTTTATGTTTTCATTATCTATATATTTCTTTCTATTTTCATAATTTTTCTCTTATTTATAGATATATTTTTATATAAAAATTAACCGGGCGGTTTGCAGGATGAGTCATGCAGGAAAAATAAAAAAAAGAAACTTTTATATAAAAGCTTCCAATTTCTATATTTGGTGCGGGTGAAGGGACTTGAACCCCCACGGATAAACCACTAGATCCTAAGTCTAGCGCGTCTGCCAATTTCGCCACACCCGCATGAATAATTAAGTGGTGGACCCTGCAGGACTCGAACCTGCGACCGCCCGGTTATGAGCCGGATGCTCTAACCAACTGAGCTAAGGGTCCGTTAGTAATCCACTTGTAATGGTTCTTTTTCAAGAACAAATTAAGTATACCATTTTTAGACCTTAGTGTCAACTAGAAAAATTGTGAAAATATTATTTTTTCACTAAAATATATGTTTATAGTTAGTATATATGTCTAATTATTTACTATTTGTTTTATTTTTTTAATACCAAGGGGAATAATAAATACAATATTAAAAGCTATATAGTATAGTACTAGCATTAGACATGGATTTAATATTTGCATATTAATAGATGTTAAATGACTAGCTATATCTTCAAATATAGGTATACCTCCTAGATTTAGATATAACATAAAATCAAAATTATAGATAAAATCGATTGGTATTACAAATATTGATATTAATAAGTGGAATAGATATCCATGTAATATTGTTTTATATTTTATATCAACATAATTAGTTACGATAAGTAGTAATCCTAAAAATACCATTAAGAAATGCCATATCATTGAATAAAAGGCACCAAAGGAAAAGAAAGGATAATACTTAAACGCATTTAAGTAAAGCATCGTAGCAACTCCTCCGACTACTCCACCAGTAGATAACCAAGAATCGGCAAGTACTTTTATTTTTCCTTTTCCAAAACCAGATATTATTCCTGCAAGCATGATTATTGAACATGTATCAAGGGGAAGTAATCCAGTATTAAATGAACCTGATAATTTGATATCATATATTGATTCCCAAGTTGTTTTAACAATATATATTATTATTAAAAATATACTAACTACTTTGATAATTTTATTTACTTTTTCTTTTGATAGTTTCCTTAAAGATATTAATAATATTGTCATAAGAATAATAGAAAATATTAAATATACATATTGGGCAATACCTCCATAATCTTGACCAGTATAATTAGTAATATTATATTTGTAATCAAAAAAATTATAATTACCTCTAAACAACTTAATCACCACTTTTTATTCTATAATTAATTTATCCATTCATATTTCCAATCATATAATCGGGCTGTTTTAAATCCATAACTAAATTCATAGCCTTCATTTGGAATAACTTTAGTACACTTTATTTTTCCAATATATATAACTTTTACTTTTGTTAAAATCCATAATTCCTCCGTTATCTTACTATCTGGTACTTCAATAGTACTAGGAGTGAATACTTCATAATTACTTGCATCATTTACTTCATATACATTAAATACTAAATCTTTACAATTTTTTGATAATGCCATTAAGCATTTATCTATCGATTTACAAAAGCATACTCTTTTAGTTTTACTATCTTCATAACCATTTTGTGTAAAATAATTATCAGGTATTTTAGGAAGAAGAACATTACTATTTAATTGTTTTTCACTTATGAAATATAATTTTCCTTTATAATCTACTTTTTCCATATTTAAACCGTTCTATTATAATTTATTAAATCCATTCTTCTACTTTGCTTTTTGAATTAATAGCTTCAGAACCTAATATAGCAATACCATCTAATACTTCGGCACCAGTACATATTTCTTTAAGTTGTCTAGGTACTCCAGATAATCCTGAACCTTCATGTGTAGTAAATGGTCTAATAGTTTTACCAGCAAAATCTAAATCATTTAAGGCAGTAAACATTTCTTCAGGCATACCTCCCCAATATATTGGAGAACCTATATATATTACTTCATATGATGAGATATCTGGAACTTTTTCTTTAATAGGAGCATTCTTTGTTTTAGTTCTTTCTTTAGCTTCTTCGATACATGTCATGTAATTTTTAGAATATGGTACTAGAGGTTCTACTTTAAAAAGGTCTCCTCCAGTTAAATCATGAATATATTCTGCGACTATTTCGGTATTTCCTTTATCAATGTATTTCATTTCACCACCAAAATAGTTTTCATCTGCTCTACTAAAATATATAATTAAACTTTTTTTATCTTTCATTTTTCTTTCTCCTTTATGATATTGTACCATAAAATATTTTATTTATAAAGGTATAATAATTTAAAAAGACTAAGAATAAATCTTAACCTTTAATTATTTTTTTTCTTAATTGCAGCTTGTACTGCGGTATAGAATGTAACAATGTAGAATTCTTACTTCCGGACTAAAATAGCCTAAATTAATTATAACATCATTCTTTTTAATAATATTTATGCATTTTTTATTTGATATTCCACTTTAATGGATATATATATTCTATTTTTTCCTTTTTTGGAACATAGTGTTTTTTTATTTTTGTTCTATTTGATTTTAATTCTGGTAATGCTTGTCTACAATATTTATCGAGCTCACAAAATATATTTTGGCAATCAATTAATTGTAGTTTTCTATTACCGATTTTTTTAAATTTTAAATTTAATCTTTTAAATTCTTCATCTTGATGTTCATACATATATCTGATTATTTCTTCATTACTCATTTTGCCTTTATCAACAAAGCATTTTTTTATACCTCTAAGTGAACCAGGACCAGCAACTGTAAATTCATCTTCTCTCCAATCAACCACTTCACTGTAATTAATATCAGTTACTAATTGATAAGCCATAAAGTTTCCAATTAAGGGATAACTTTTAATTATGTTAAAAGCTTCCTCCATAGTTTTACATTTTAATATTTTATCTTGTATTTTATCTTCGTTAAACATTTTATTAAGTAAGGCTAAATGATTATCATGTTTTCTATCATATCCAAATGCTTTATTAGCGCAGCTTATATAAGCGTCATTATATATTCTAATACCACTTGATATAGCATTTTCTAATACTTTAGAATACTCTTTTATATTAAATGATTTTAATGTAATATCTTCAAAATTATCTAATAGTAATTCCCAAGTAGATTCTTTATTAAATATTTTAAATAACAGTATTCTAAACAACATATCTTCATCAGAATACTTTTTGCCATTATAAATAACATTTTTTAATAGATATTGACTAACTCTATCATTAACTCTATAACTATTACAAAATTTATATTCTTGTAAAATTTTATCTTCAGTCCAGGGAGAAGATTCTCCATTTATTTTTTTCCAAAATATATTTTGTCTTTCACAAGCAAAATACCAATATAAATCATATACTTCTTGTCTTTTCTTCATATATCTACCTCATACACTTTGGATCTCTTGAGTTAATACATCTTTTTAAAGTTAATACCTTATCATCACTTTCCGTGTAATTAGCAATTATTTTTTGACCAATGCATCCACTTTTACATATAGAATATTGTTCACAAGCAGTGCAAGAATTATCAGTATTAAATTTTCTAATATTAGTAAAATACTCTGAATTGTACATTTCCATTAGTGAGTTTTCTTTTATATTTCCACTAATACCTAGTTTAGTAAAATATTTAATTGAATCACATGGATAAGCTATTCCATCAAATCCAATTATCATTATTTCATCTGCTATTATGCAAGGCGTATTTTCAATGCCAAGTATATTCCAAGGAGTACCTAATCTAATTTTATCTTTATCATTTAAGTTTAAATAAAGATTTTTTATTGCTAGTAATTCTTCTTTTGATAAGTCCATATCAGTAGTACCTTTACCATGTGGAACAAATCTTAATAAACTAACTCTATCAAAATAACTTCTACTTTTAAATGTTTTAATAGTTTCATTTACAACTTGTTCTAGTCTAGCAAAAGAATCTTTTGAAACAGTATAATGAAATCCTAATCTTGCAGTATTATTTTTAAATACTCTATCAAAAAATTCAATCTTATCATAAAATGAAATATCTTCTTCATCAGATAGTGAATCAGCAAGTGAATATACTATTTTATTTAATCCTAAATTAATTAGCTCTTTATATTTATTTAATGTTTCATCAGTTCTATATGCAAAAGTATAAATAGTTGATTTCATTCCTAGTCCGGAAGTTAATTTAACTAGTTCTGGAAGTCTATTATACATTAAAGGCTCTCCACCAGTAAAAACAATAGTATCAGCGCCCATTAACTTTGCTTCTTTAATTACTCTAGCTACATCATCAAAATCCAATACTTTTAAATTACCAATACTACTAGTAGCGTTACTAGAACAATGTTTACAATTTCTAGAGCATTTATTAGTTAATTCTATTTTTACTTCTTTAAGCATACTATCATCCCCTAAATGAATTTCTAAATATATTATATCATATAAAAAGATTAAGTTTTTTATTTCTTAGTCTATATTTTTTTAAATTGTGTTAATAATATCTTCAACTACATTATTATCTTTTGATTCATCATCATAAATCACTTTAATTTTATAGTTGACTTCCATACCTAGAACTTCAACATGTTTAATGCCGAATGAATTACCTGGTGTTAAAATAGAAAAATTCATTTCCTTTGCATAAACATTGAACAAAGTGTTATCAAATATCGATTTATCATCAATAAAAATTTTAATATTTTTTGCAGCAGCCTTCCCATAATTTGATATAATCAATTGTTTATTTATATATCTAATTTTTATCTCTGCCTTTTTTAACTCCTTCTTTTTATTTCTATATGATATTATATCTTTTAAAATATCTTTAAAGAGAGCTAGCAAAGATATTAATAGTGCCAATAAAGCCATCCAGTTATTAGCTATATATTTTAGCATTTATTTATATCCTTTATTATCTTATCTTTATACTCATTAATGGCTTGTTCTTTTGCTTGTTGTTTTTCAAATTCAGTCATTTGTTCCCACTGTTCATTCGTATAAGGTAATGATATATTAGTTGGCTGTTCATATTTTCTTAATTTATTTTGAATTTTTTTTAATCCGCTTAAATCAATTTTTACATTAGATTTTGTCATACCAATTTCCTCTTAAGTATATTATACTACCATTTGCTTATTCCGTCAAAATGGCCTCTACTATTACTTTTTTATTATATTTTTTATAGCTTCAATAATATACTGTTCAATATACCTCTTATCTCTTTTTAATAATTCGGGTGGTAACACCTCTTCTATTTTTTGTTTATTAAAAAATATTCTGTCATGTTGATTACCTTTTTCCTCACATAAGATTTTCTCTAAGACATCAAAATCCAATTTTTTCTTTTCAGCAAGATTTCTTATTCTTAATGCTTGGGCTCTATTAGGAACAGTTTGTTCATAATCTTCTACTCCAATATTTTTTAATTTTCTAGTTTCTTGCAATGTATCTACAGTATTTCTTGCAAACCTTGATACTTCACGAGTAACTATTAAATCAAATCTTCCTGCTTTTGCATCTTCCATCATTCTCATAAAGTTTTTTCTTTTCTTTGTAGATGTTCCTATTATACCTTCATCTATATATCTATCATATAGAATCCATTCAGGATTTTTCTTTAGAATATCATCATAGTATTGAACTTGATTTTCTAAAGCAGATAATTGAGCCTCATGTTCAGTTGAAACTCTA
>CAMODE010000023.1 GCA_946611235.1 uncultured Caryophanales bacterium
GAGTTAAAAGAAGGAGAAGTATTACTTATTGAGAATACGAGATTTGAAGATATTAATGATAATAAAGAGTCTAAATGTGATAAAAATTTAGCTAAATATTGGGCTAGTTTAGGTGATATTTATATTAATGATGCATATGGTGCGAGTCATAGGAATCATGCATCAGTAACGGGTATTCCTTTATATATACCTAGTGGTATTGGTTTTCTTGTAGAAAGAGAAATTAATAAAATAAATAGTGTATTAGAATCTGGTACGCATCCTTTTATTACAATACTTGGTGGTAAAAAGATAGATGATAAGATTAAGTTAATTGAATCTTTAGTTAAGATTAGTGATAAATTATTAATAGGTGGGGCTATGTCTTTTACTTTTCTTAAAGTACTTGGATATAATACTGGAAAATGTATTATATCAGAAGGTAATCTTTCTTTTTGTGAGAAAATGTTAGATAAGTATAGGGATAAAATAGTTTTACCTGTTGATTTTGTTTGTGAAAATGAAACAAAAGAAATAGATGAATTTAATGATAATGATATAGGTTATGATATAGGCCCTAAAACTATTAGATTATTTGATAGAGAACTTAAAGATGCTAGAAGAGTAATACTTAATGGACCAATGGGAATGTTTGAAGAGAAGAAATATTCTAATGGTACTAGAAAAGTATTTAATATTTTAGGTAAATATCGAATTAAAACGGTTATAGGTGGAGGAGACTCTGCTTCCGCTGTTAATAAACTTGGATTTCAAGATATGTTTTATCATGTATCTACCGGTGGTGGAGCAACAATGAAATATTTAGAAGATAAAAAATTAGTAGGAATTGAAGTGATTGAAGATGCAAAAAAGTAAGATTAAAATGTATTTGGGTTTTGTGTTGGTTTTATTTGTTTGTGTATTATTCTTTTCTTTAAAAGATAATTTTAAAGATATTATATATAATTTAAGTCATGTAAATATATTATGGTTGATATTAGGTATTGTTTTTGTCTTTTTATCAAAATATTTTATTGGACTTACTACTTATGAATTGGGAGTAAAAGAAAACAAAAAACTTAGTTTATCCAGAATGATACAAGTTTCTTTGATATATCCTTTTTATGCTGGTATTACTCCTAGTAGTATTGGGGGAGAGGGATTTGAAATATTTTATTTAAAGCAATGTGGTATATCATATGGTGGTGGAACTAATATTCAAATGCAAAAGTTTATATTATATGAAATATCATTAATATCAACTAATTTATTAGTAGTTATTCTTAATTTTTTTACAGGAATAGTAGTGGATTCATCTTTTGTAGGTAGTGCTGTAACCCTTAATTTTATTGTTAATTTAGTATTACTTGGTGGTGGATTTTTAATTACATATAATAAATGGATAAAGAATTTTATTCTTAATAGTGGTGTAAATATTTTAAGTAAAATTAAGATTATTAAAGAACCTGATAAATTTAGGGATAAGATAGATGAGTTTTTAGTTAATTTTGATGAAGGAGCTAAAACATTACATAAAGATAGGAAGTTATTTTCCAAATTAATTATTTATAATGTGTTATCGATTTTTTTCTTAATAATAGCTGCTTGGCCTATAGCTAGAGCTATGCATATTGAAGAAATTGGTATTGGTAATTTATTTATACTTGCTGCCTATGCTAAGATGATGTGTTTACTAGTTGTTACTCCAGGTAATAGTGGTGCTGCAGAATATTGTTTTATCTACTTATTTACGGGATTAATTCCTGAAGATGGTATAATGGCATATATGCTAATATGGAGATTAGTTACATATTATATTCCTTTGGTCACTGGAGGAGTTGTTGCTATGGTATGGGAAAGGAGAAGAGTTCGTGAAGAAGTTATTGGTACTTAATCATAAGATGGGAATGCTTTATGATGAAGTATATTATTATATTGATAGATTAAATAAAATAGATACGGATATGGATATTATTGTATGTCCATCAAATATTTACTTAGAGGCATTTCTTAATAATAGTGATTACCCAGTAGGATGTCAAAATGTTTATTATGAAACAGATATTAATAATACTGGGGAGATATCTACTACTCAGTTAAAGTCATTGGGAGTAGAATATTCTTTAGTGGGTCATTATGAAAGGGTAAGTAAATTTCATGAAAATGAAAATATTGTTAATCAAAAATTACTTGCTATAGTGGATGCTAATATTTTTCCAATACTTTGTTTTGGGGAAGGGGAATCAGAAGATTACCGAGAAGTACTTCCTAAGAAGTTGGATGCTTATTTAAAAGAAGTAGACAATATTGAATTTATTACTTTTGCTTATGAACCTGAGTATGCTGTTGGTACAGGAATTCTTCCTAATATTAATAAAATTAAAGAAGTTACAGAGTTTATTTCTGGTTATTTGGAAAAGAAATATGGTAAAAAGCCTAATTTATTATATGGTGGAAGTGTAGATTCGAGTAATATTAGAGATATTATTAATATTGATAGTATTAATGGGGTAGTAATTGGAGGAATATCCTCGAATATATTGGAAGTTGAAAAAATTATTAAAGAAGTTAAATAGAGAAGTATTTCAGATATTTCTCTATTTTTCTTAAGTCAAGTCTATAATTCGACATATTTTGCTTAAATACTTTAGTACAATAAAAGAGTAAAAGAAAGAAGGGGAAAAATATGGAAAAAATTAAAATACTTATGATTGATGATAATGTCAATCTAGTAGGGATGGTTGAGGATTATTTTGAAGATAATTCTCGTATTGAAGTTGTAGGTAAAGCATTTGATGGCGAAGAAGGACTTAATATTATAAGAGAAGGACAGCTTAAATATGATCTTATTATACTTGACTTAATTATGCCTAAAAAGGACGGAATGGGAGTATTAAAGGAATTAAAAAATGATGATCGAAATGAAAATATCATTGTTTGTACTTCTTATAATGCTCCGGAGACAATTAGAAAGGTAAGTGAGTATGGAGTTAACTACTATATACTAAAACCTTTTAGTTTATCTGATTTAGAGGAAAAAATAATAGAATCCTTTGATGAGTCTAAAAATTCTAAAAGTATTAATTTACTTAGTAGTAATCTTCAAATTAATATTAGTAAGATGCTTCATTCACTTGGGATGCCTTCCCATATTAAGGGATATCAATATGTAAGAGAAGCTATTTCAATGGTATATTCTAATCCTGATATAGTTGGAGGCATTACAAAAGAATTATATCCAGAGCTTGCTAGTAAGTTTGATACGACAGTATCGAGAGTAGAAAGAGCTATTAGGCATGCTATTGAGGTATCTTGGAATAGAGGTGACTGGGACTTAATGGAAGAAGTCTTTGGTCATAGTGTCGATATTGATAAAGCAAAGCCCACTAATTCGGAGTTTATTGTTACTGTAGCAGATAAACTTAAGTTAGAACAATACGCATAAAGAAACTTTAATTAGTTTCTTTTTTTGACAAATATTTTTCATTTGTTAGCATATAATATAAGGGAGTAGATAAAAGTACTTGAAATATTTTCCATTATATTATAAAATTACAGTAGGAGGATGTTATGGAAGATATTGAAAAAGAAATTGCTGGAGAAGAAGTACAAGATGAACAATTAATCAAAGAAGAAGCACTTGATAATCAAGAGGACGTTAAAGAAGAAGATAGTGGTAGGGAGACTTCTGATGATGATTTCTTTGATGATAAAAAAAAGAAAAAAAGGAAAGAAGATGATACTATTAGATTTAGTAAAAGGGGTAGTAATGATGATAAGAAGAGAAATATTATAATTATTATTCTTATAGTAGTAGCGGTTCTTCTAATAGGGGTAATAGGAGTACTTGCTTTAACGAAGAAAGATAATAATACTGATACTAATAAGGATAATACTTCTAATGAAACTAAAGAAGTAGTTAAGGAAGAAGATAATAGTAAGAAAGTATCTTATGTTTCTTGTGATGATAATACATCACTACTTAATGTTAGAAACTCTAGTACAGGAGATATTATTGATGGATTATCTTGTTTTAAAGAAGTAGAAGTACTTGAAGAAATAGATGGTACTGATACTTGTGATAAATGGTATAGAGTTAGTTATGAAAAGAGAAATAATTCTTATACGGGATATGTTTGTAGTAAATACATTAAAGATTCTAGTAGTGATAGTACTTCTATTAAGAAGATGAAAGAAGTAATTGAGAAAGCTAATAAGTATTATGAAGATAATCAGGTAATGGTTTACTGTGGTGAGACTAATGGTACTAAAACAATTAATATTAATGAAGATGGTCATACTTTTGAAGGTCAATATTTAAAATCGGAATTTAAATCTATTGATGAATTAAAGAACCATATATTAACTTTCTTAGATGAATCACTTATAAAGACTAAGTTAGAAGTATCTGATATTGATAATCCTAAAATGTATGATAATTATTATGAGATAGATGGTAATTTATATTGTAGAAATTATTCTGGTAAAGGATGGATGACTTTTTATACTGGTAACTACGATATAGAAGTAGTAAGTGTTACTGATAATAAAGTTAATTTAAGAATTGCTTATGAATATTTAGATGATAGTAAATTAGATGAAGATGGTAAATGCTCTCTACAAAATATTTCATCTTGTCCTAATTCTTATTTTAAATATGTAATAGGTAGTATTACTCTAAGTAAAGATAATGATAATTATATTGTTACGAGTATGAATTTCCATGATTAGTAAATTTTTTGAAAATTCTATCAATTTTGGTAGATTTTTCTTTTTGTCTACACTATATCATATAATGGAATATTCTAGTAGAAGACAAAGGAGAAGTAACTTGTTACTTCGGGCACGCGAAGCGGTAAAAAAAATAAAAAAATATGTCAAAAAATACTTGATATATTTTTATTTTATGATAATATAAATACTCGAAGAAAGGAAGTGATGTACCCAATATAATTAGTAATTATTTTTGGGTACTTTTTCTTAACTTGGAGGTGCAAGATGGTTGAGACTAATTTACCGATACTGTATTTAAGAGAAGAAGTTTTACTTCCTTTTAATGAGTTAAGGTTAGAGTTTACACTTGATAAAGATAAAGAAATATTAAATACAGCGGAGAAATATCATAATAGTCATTTACTCTTGGTTAATTTAATTGATAGATTAGAAGAAGAACCGGATATTAATAATTTATCTAAGTATGCCATTCTTGGTAAGATTAAATCAAAAATAGTTCTTCCTAATGGTATAGCAAGAGTAGTTATTACGGGTATTGATAGAGTAGAGATTATTAATTATTTTGAAACGGAAAGAGGTATGTTTGCTTTTGTAGTACCTACCAAAGAGTATGATTATAATGAAGTTGAAGCTGCTGCTTTAAGAAGAGTTTTATATCGAAAGTTAGATGAATATATTGATATATCTCCTTATATGTCTAATACTGTTTTAGGTAGAATAACGGATGTTAAAGATATTGGAAAACTTTCGGATATTATTGTATCAGAACTTCCTCTTGATTATATGGATATGTTTAAATATGTATCTATTACTAATCCAATGGATAGGATAAGAAGAATTATCGAGGATTTATCTAAAGAAATAGAAACTGTGAAATTAGAAAATGAGATAGAAGATTCTCTTAAAGTTAGAATGGAAGAAGAACAAAGACAGTATATGCTTAAGGAAAAAATTAGGCTTATTAAGGAAGAACTTGGAGAATCAGATTTAAAAGAAGATGATATTAATAAAATTAGAAAAAAAATGGAAGAGAAAGAATTACCTGATAATATTGTAAGAAGATTAAATGAAGAATTAGATAGGTATTCTCTTACTAGTCCTGCTTCTCCTGAGGTTACAACGATTAGAACTTATATTGATTGGCTTCTTAGTCTTCCTTGGAATACTGAGTCGAAAGATATTACGGATGTTAAGAAAATAGAAGAAGCACTTGATAGTTCACATTTTGGATTGGAATCGGTTAAGAAGAGAATTATTGAGTATATTGCAGTTAAAAAGAAAACTAATTCATCTTCTAGTCCTATTATTTGTTTAGTAGGGCCACCAGGAGTAGGTAAAACTTCTCTTGCTAGTAGTATTGCTAAAGCATTAGGCAAAGATTTTGTTAAAGTATCACTTGGTGGTATTAATGATGAAGCTGAAATATTAGGTCATCGAAGAACTTATGTGGGAGCTTCTCCGGGTAAGATTATTCAGCAAATGAAGAAAGCTAAGACAATGAATCCGGTATTCTTAATAGACGAAGTAGATAAACTTACTAAGGATTATAAGGGAGATCCTGCTTCTGCTTTACTTGAAATATTAGATAGGGAGCAAAATGCTAAATTTTGTGATAATTATATTGAAGAGGAATTTGATTTATCGAAAGTATTATTTATATTAACAGCGAATAATATTGCAAGTGTACCTGCTCCATTATTAGATAGGTTAGAGATTATTGAATTATCTAGTTATACGATTTATGAAAAGATTAATATTGCAAAACATTATTTGATTCCTAATTTACTTAATGATTATAAGGTTAAGAATATTAAATTTACTGATGCTGCGATAGAAAGAATTATTACTTCTTATACAAAAGAAGCAGGGGCAAGAGACTTATATAGACAAATTGATTCAATTATTAGGAAAGCTATTATATCGAGAGATAAGAATAAAAGGTGTGAGATATTACAATCGGATGTTGAAGCATTTTTAGGCCCTTCTAAATATAATTTAGCTAGTAATGATGAAAATAATAAGACAGGTATTGTTAATGGTCTTGCTTATACTTTATATGGTGGTTCTATTCTTAAAGTTACTTGCACTTTATATCCTGGTAAAGGTAATATTACTTTAACTGGTGCTTTAGGAGATGTTATAAAGGAAAGTATTTATATAGCTCTTTCTTATATTAAGGCTAATAGTGTTAAGTTTAAAATAGACTATAAGATATTTGAAGAAAGTGATTTTCACTTTCATATTGAAGAAGGTAGTACTCCTAAAGATGGTCCATCTGCTGGTATTACAATTGTTACTGCTATTCTTAGTTTACTTAAGAATAAGATTATTAGTAATAAGGTATCTATGACAGGAGAAATTACTTTACGAGGTAAAGTTCTTCCCGTAGGTGGTCTTAAAGAGAAACTAATTAGTGCCGTTACTAATGGTATTGATACCGTTTATTTACCTCTTGATTCTTCGAAAGATTTAGTAAGTCTTCCTAGTGAAGTAAGAGATAAATTAAATATTATACTAGTAGAAGATTATGAAGATTTATATAAAAGGTTATTTAAGTAAAAAATTCTAGATTTATTCTAGATTTTTTTTAATGGGAAATAATAAATATTTAAATAACCATCTTGACTACTTATTATTTAGTCATTATAATAGATAATTACAAAATGGAGAACGGAAAGAGATAGGTGATATAATAAAAAATAGTTTTTTAAATAAATAAAATATAAAAGAAAGGATAGATATAAGGTGAAAAATAATAATTTAGAAATAATTGATAATAGAGTGTTTGAAAATATTAAACATATTGATAAAGAAGGTAATGAATATTGGGAAGCAAGGGAATTACAAAAAGTATTAGATTATACGGAATGGAGAAAATTTGAAAATGTTATAAAGAAGTCTATTATTTCGTGTGAGTCAAGTAATAATAGTACTTTAGACCATTTTGTCCGCGCCGACAAAATGGTTTCGATAGGTTCTAGAGCTGTAAAAGAAATTATGGATTATAAACTATCAAGATATGCCTGTTATTTAATTGCTCAAAATGCTGATAATAGAAAGAAGGTAGTAGCTCTTGCTCAGACATATTTTGCTATTCAGACGAGAAAGATGGAACTTCTTGAAAGAGATTATAATAGCCTTAGTGAAGATGAAAAAAGATTCTATCAAAGAAGTTTAACGAAGAAAGGTAATTATACTCTTAATCAGACTGCTAAAAAGGCTGGGGTTAAGAACTTTGATAAATTTCATAATGCTGGATATAAAGGATTATATAACGGAGAAACAGCAAATGACAGTGCGACCGGGTTAGGTTGTATAGTTTAGTAGGTGGAAATCCTACCTAGTAAGGTGCACCCACACCACTAGTAGCGAGTCTTGGATAATAAATGGTAACATTTATTATTAAGCGTAGA
>CAMODE010000024.1 GCA_946611235.1 uncultured Caryophanales bacterium
TACTAATATACAAATTAGAATAGTCATCATTTACTGTTATTTTATTATTTTTAACATTTAAACTAGCTGATATATCACCTAAATTAGTTTTTATCGTATATCCTGTTACTTTACATCCTAGTAAGCAATCCTGATTAGTAGTGACTTTTTTTACATTAAGCCCATATATTTTATTTATATAATATTTTAAATATTCTTCTGCTTCTTTCTCAAAGCGAAATGTACACCTGTCGCTACTCTTATTAATTTTTTTTGCAGTTAATTTGTTATCATACTCTTCTACTAGATATTTTCCATCAGAAAAACAAAACCTCAAATTGTTATCGTAATAGGAAATATATGAACCATTATCAATCTTGTTTCCTAATGGAGAGTTTTTAAAATTGTCATCAAATTCTAACAAATCGTCATATAAATAGACTACTTTATTTTCACTAGGTTTAATCTTGTTTACGATATTACTAGCCATATTTTTAAATTCACTTTTAACTTTATTTAGCACCTGATTATCGGTGTCTGATTTTTTTTCTTCAACTATGCTTAAGGTGAATGGAACAAGTATATTAGCGACTATAATAAATATAATTAATCTATTGAATTGTTTTTTTGTAGCATCACTTTCAATCTTTTTATTTGTTACTATTCTAATGATTACTCCTATAATCAGCATAATTAATAGTTCCAAAAACAACTGAATAGTAGAAATTTTAGCTAAGATAAATGTTAGTCCCTGAGTATATATCTTTAAAATACTTAGGATAATATAGCTAAGAAGTATAAATAAATATATGATTTTTATTACCTTTATTTTTTTATCCATATTATTCTCCTTTAGATAGTAATGAAATAATTCCGTAAAATAGTAGTCCGCTTATTACACATATCACCAATACAATAATACCAATTATTTCCTCTACTAGAAAGTACATAATTGCAGAAAGTACAAGAGAAAATACACAGTATATAGGTACAGTTGCCTTTGATATATTCTTAGTATTAGTCTTAGTAAATGTAGACTCTGTCGCATCAGAAAAATCTTTTTTTATTTCATCCTTAAAGGCTTTCCTTACTTGTATTTTAGCTTCCTTAGAGTCATCATAATCTCCACTTTTTTTGAGCTCGTTTTCTATCGCATCGATGTCTTTTTTAAATTTTACAAACGATGCAGTCATGGTAATTATAAGTATTATCCCAAATATTTTACTAGCAGTTAAAAATACTATTACTCCAATGGCAAAGAACATGCCACACAATCCATATGCAAATGGACGCGTTATTCTAGGATCAGATGTCGAAGTAGAATTAATTTTAGCGTTACCCTTAAAATATTTCCCATATGCATCTTGTTTTATGTCATACATGTCTTTCTCTCTTACTACTCCATCTTCTGGCGTAACGACCTTTGACTTTTTAGTTAAATCAGTTAATTCCTCTTTTTTATTTTCTTTCACTATTATAACCTCCAAGTAAATAATTCATTTGTATTAATGTTTTTTCTTTTTAAATGAAACCAATCAAATTCCAACTAGTAAACTCATTTTATAACATCTTTTATTACAACAATTATACCACTTTATGCTTTAATATGCTAGTATAATTAATCCGATTTTTTACTAAAAAACAGTAAAAAAGGTATCTAAAAGGGATCTAAAGTGGTTCAAAACATATAAACTCGCAATTTTTTAGCAAAGAAAAAAATTGCGTTTTCTCTTATTTCCCGTGACATTGTTTGTATTTCTTCACACTGCCACATGGTAAAATATTAAAACAACCAGGTAATTTTTTCTTTTTAAATTGGTATTTTTTATTTAAAATTTATAATTTTTTATCGATAAATTGGAAGTTTTTTTCATACAACTTATCTAAAAACTTATCTAAAAATTTGATTTAATTATCTTCTTTTCTTATTTCTTCTCTTAATTTCATCCAAAGTTTTCCTAATTGATTTTCGCCATCTCTATTTGGACCCCATCCCCAAAATGAATCTTTTGGTGAATCTTCTACTATAAAGTAATCTTCTGTTTGTAATAGTTTTTTCTTAACATATGGATTTTGCTCTATTTTTAATCTTAATAGTTCTTCCATAATTCCAACTTTAACTTCATTCCAATCTTTTCTTTGTTTATCTCTATTTGCATAGGCTATTCTTTGAGCTTCATCTGCTGAATGGGAATGTTTTACTTTCTCAACTAATTCTTCACTACTGCCCATAAAACTAGCTGCTTGATATGCTTCTTCTAATGATGAATATAAATATCCATTCCATTCTACTTTAAATGAAGAAAAATTATCTAATGGATAGAATTCTCTAGGATAAAAACCTATTACCTCATCCATTTTTTCTGCAAGCCAAGTATCTCTATATTGTTCAAGTTTAATCATTATATCACTCCTAACCATATATACATTATACCATACGGCAGACTTTGTCCGCAACCTAACTCTCTAAATTTAACAATAAAAAAGAAAAAAGGACAAACCCCCTTGAAATAGTTTGCCAAATCAGTATAATAACTGTTACGTGATCTATGTCACAATCAAATATAAACGGTCTGTGCCGTAATGTAGTCTATGCTACCAAAATATCGGAGCCTCAGGTTAATACCTTTGTTCCATGTTTACAATATGCATAACTACTCAGGGAGGTTTGCAATGAATATAATAAAACAAAATGAAGGAAAAATCAATGGTATTTTGGAAACTTTTGATAGAATGATAGTCAATGGTTATTTACTTAATCTGTGTAATTATAGACAATTTTTATTTTACTTAATTCAAAATAAAATTAGTTTAAAAGACTTTGATAAGTTTGCTTTGGAACAAACGACATCATTATGCAATCATATCGATAACTATATCAAGGAAAATAACTGTGAAACTATTTATCTTAATTCAGGCAAAATAGACAAAAATGAAATAGTTACAAATATATTAGATAAGAATCCAAATAAAATAGGTTTAATAACTGCATTATCAACTGTAGAAATTTGTAATACAATGACTGTTAAGCCAAATAAAGATACCGAAAAACTTGAAGTTACATCTAGGCCAACTAAATGTAAACATTACTATTTTTATTATAATGATGAAGAGTTTGGACTAATGTATTTAAAAATACAGACTTGGTTTCCTTACAATGTTCAAATATATATTAATGGACGTGAATATTTATCTAAATTATTTGATAAGAATAATATTGAATATGAAATGTATAACAATTCATTTTCATATATTGAAGATTTTGATAATGCCCAACAATTAGCGGACAATATATTAAATCAAAAATTATCAGATTCATTTGATGGTTTAGTTTCTAAAATTAATAATCATCTTCCAAATATAATTAATATATTTAGTCATTCATATTATTGGTGTATTGACCAATGTGAGTTTGCAACCGATATTAATTTTAAAAGTCGAGAAGACTTAAGTATATTTTATAAGACACTGGTTGAAACTACATATTTTACATTCAGTAGTGAAGATATATATTCTTTTTTTGGAAGAAACATCTCAAGGATTCATATGTTTACAAAAGGAGAAATTGTTTCAGATTTAAGACACAGGTATCAAGGTTACCGAATAAAATTTAAAATTAATAATAATCAAATTAAAATGTATGATAAAGGAAATAAAATGATGAAACAGGTGAAGTAATAGAAACTAAACAGTGGGTTCCTATGGGAAAAAGTATTGCTAATTTATATAGATATGTAGAAATAAGTAAAAGCATTACTAAACGATACATTGAAGCATTGCCAGAAATAGATATGGACAAAGTACCAATAAATGAAATAAAAAGTGTATCATCTTCCATTATAGTTAATGATAGAAGATACACAGGTTTTAATATTTTGTCTGAAGAAACATTAAAACTATTCAAAATAATATCTAGTGGTGAATATCTGATAAATGGTTTTAGTAATAAAATAATTAGAGATTTTTTCTTTTCAAAAGAAGTATCAAAAAAAGAAATTAATAAAATGACTAGATTACTCTGTAAACTACGAGCACATGGAATTATAAAAAAAGTCCCAAATAAAAACAAATATTATTTAACTACCAATGGTAGAAAGATTACAAATAGTATATTGGTCTATACTAGAAAAGAATTATTAAACTAACCACATCTATATGGGGAAAGGGGCACTATGCCCCTTTTTCCATGAAACCATATAAAAACTTGTTTTTTATTAATGTAATTTGAATGCAATAGCATAAAATATTATTTACTCTTTCCAACAACTTGTGATAAAACACCTACAATTTTATCGGAAAAAGCTTTTGCTCTTGATAAATAATCTGTATCTTCACAAAGTTTCTTATAAGCATCTCTATAATCAGGATAAACACATGGGACACATTCCCTCATTGTTTTATCAGCATTATTATGCTCAACAATTCCAAATAGTCCATTTTTTTTCACATAATAGTATTCTTTATCGTAAACTTGGCTAATAAACCATGAATATCCATATGCCTTAAAAACACTTTGCTCACCGCTTTTTGAATAACTTATCATAACTACACACTCCTTAAATTCATTATAACACAAAGTTGAAGTAATATTCAATATAAATTCTGACGATAATTATACATAAAATATAAATATTTATAAAAAGTTATTACCAACTTAAATATAAATGTTCAATGTCATTTTGGCTCTGGACATAATTTCATCTTTTTTTATTGGCAAAATCTCTGCAATTCCCTATAAATAAAGGAAATATTGCGATTTTTAACCGTGCAAAATTTTTGTATTTTTACCCTATTTTTGGGTATCTAGATACCTTTTAGATACTCAGCGGAAGGTATCTAAAAAGGTATCTAAAATATTTTTTAATTTTTAGGCATCAAAAAAGTCCTTATTTTATGGGCTTTTAGCTATCTGCCACAACAATTTTTATATTTTTTCCCGGATCCACATGGACAAGGATCATTTCTACCTACTTTAGTACTCTTCTTTTGTACTTTTTTAGCATCTTTACTATCATTAGTAACAGTATTCTTTACTACTTGCTTTCTTTCAATATTTTGCCTAATCTCTGATTTTAATAAATAAATACTAATATCTTTATTAATTCTAGCAATCATATCATCAAATAACTGATAGCCTTCCATTGTATAAGCTTGTAAAGGACTAGTATTTGCATAACCTCTAAGACCAATACCTTCTCTTAAATGACTCATAGTACTAATATGTTCCATCCAGTAATTATCGATAACTCTAAGAGATATTGCTTTTTCAAATTCATCTCTTATTTCTACTGGGATATCTTCTAGTTTTTCTTCGTAGTCTTTTAAAGCATTCTCATATATATATTCAATTACTTCGTCAGAAGATTTCCCATTTATTTCAGATAGATTAATTCTATGTTTTCTAAGTAAATTTTCATTACTTGCTTCAAGTATCTCACTATAATCATTCTCTTTTAATTTATTACTTTCTACTAAATGAGAATTAACAATATCACTAATATAATCATGGAAACCATTTAGAACTGTCTCATGAATAGAATCATTATCTAATATTTCATTTCTCTTAGCATAGATAATTTCTCTTTGATTATTCATAACATCATCATAATTAAGAAGTTGCTTTCTTATATCAAAGTTATTACCTTCTACCTTTGTTTGAGCAGACTCTACCGTCTTAGAAAACATCTTATTTTGAATAGCTTGTTCTCCAGTAAAACCTAAATTAGCAAGCATTCCCCTATATCTATCAGAACCAAATCTAACCATTAAATCATCTTCAAAAGATACAAAGAACTGCGTAAACCCAGGGTCTCCTTGTCTTCCAGAACGACCTCTTAACTGATTATCTATTCTTCTAGATTCATGTCTTTCTGTACCAATTACACAAAGACCACCAAGTTCTTTTACACCTTCTCCTAGTTTAATATCGGTACCACGCCCAGCCATATTCGTAGCAATTGTAACAGCACCCTTTTCACCAGCATGAGCAATAATTTCCGCTTCTCTAGCATGATTCTTTGCATTTAATACTTCATGTGGTATTTTCTTTTTATCTAACATCTTACTAATAAGTTCCGAAGTTTCAATAGCAATCGTACCCACTAGTACTGGTTGTCCCTCATTATGTCTTCTTTCAATTTCTTTAACAATCGCAGAATATTTACCAGCCTTATCAGGATATAATAAATCAGTAGCATCTTCTCTAATAACAGGTTTATTTGTCGGAATTTGAATAACATACATATTATAAATATTTCTAAATTCCTCTTCTTCTGTTTTGGCGGTACCAGTCATACCAGACAACTTATTATACATTCTAAAATAGTTCTGGAAAGTAATCGTAGCAAGAGTCTTCGTTTCTTGTTGAATCTTAACTCCTTCTTTAGCTTCAATAGCTTGATGAAGCCCTTCAGAAAAGGCTCTTCCTTTCATAAGTCTACCAGTAAACTGATCAACGATAATAACTTCACCTTCTTGAACAACATAATCAACATCTCTACTCATAGCATAATTAGCTTTAAGAGCTTGATTAATATGGTGTACTAAAGCAGTATTATTTATATCGTATAAATTATTTAGATGAAATACTTCTTCAGCTTTCCTACTACCTTCGTCGGTAAGACTAACAGCTTTGGTTTTTTCATCCATAATATAATCTTCATTTTCATTTAGACCTTTAACAAATCTGTCAGCATCTGTATACATATTAGCAGCCTGCATAACACCACCAGAAATAATAAGTGGGGTTCTAGCCTCATCTATTAAGATAGAGTCAACCTCATCGACAATACAATAATTTAATGGTCTTTGGACTCTATTTTCTTTCTTAACAACCATATTATCTCTTAAATAGTCAAATCCAAGTTCATTATTCGTACTATATAAGATATCACAATTATAAGCCTCTTGTTTTTCTTTAAAAGATAAATCTCTTAAGTTAAGACCAACAGTAAGACCTAAAAATTTAAAGATACTACCCATCCATTCTGAGTCTCTTGTTGATAAGAATTCATTAACTGTAACAATATGAACTCCTTTACCAGTTAAAGCATTTAAGTATGCTGGAAGTACGCAAGTAAGTGTTTTACCTTCACCTGTTTTCATCTCAGCAATATTACCATAGTGAATAGCAAGACCACCAAGAAGCTGTACGTAGAATGGTTTCATTCCAACACATCTATAAGCAGCTTCTCTAGCTACTGCAAAAGCTTCTACTAGAATATCTTCTAAAGTTTCTCCTTCTTCCAATCTTTTCTTAAATTTATCTGTATAACCAGCAAGTTTCTTATCAGATAACTTACTCATTTCTTCATCTAAAGCATCTATTTTATCTGCAATAGTTCTAAATCTATATAATTCTTTATATTCATTATCAAATAATTTTTTAAAAATACTTAGCATGTACATCATCTCCTAAATAGTATTTTACTATATTTTATCTAAAAAAACTAGTATTTACTTCAAAATATCATAAAATATTATCTTATTTGGCATGATACTTCTCCTTTATTTCATAAAGGAGAAAACTTATTACCAATAACTATATTCCTCTATATGAAATAATAATAGTACTAATATAATAATCTATTATATTCTTATCATGCAATTTTAATAAATAGTATAAAAAATATTCAAAAAAGAAATAATATATGATATACTTATATTAGAAAGTGAGGAAAGAAAATGACAGGATTAATTATTTTAGTAGTGGTATTAGTATTATTAGTTCTATTTGCTATTGGAACTTATAACAAATTAGTTATCGCAAGAAATAAAGTAAAGGACCAATTTAGTCAAATAGATATTCAGTTAAAGAAAAGATTTGATTTAATACCAAATCTAGTAGAAACAGTAAAAGGATATGCAAAACATGAAAGTGAAACATTTGAAAAAGTAATTAATGCTAGAAATGGTTATGCAAATGCTAAAACAGATGAAGAAAAAGTAGAAGCATCTAATGAATTATCAAAAGGTTTAAATCACCTATTAGCTTTAGCAGAATCTTATCCAGAATTAAAATCTAATACTAATTTTGAAGAATTACAAAGAGAACTTAAAGATGTTGAAGATAAAATTAGTTATGCAAGATCATTTTATAATGATGCTGTAAGATTATATAACAACAAAGTTCAAACAATTCCAAGTAATATAATTGCTTCATTATTTGGTTTTAAAACTGAACCATTCTTTGAAGCAGCGTCTGTTGAAAAAGAGAACGTAAAAGTACAGTTTTAGGATTATTAAATAATCCTTTTTAATTTAAGGAGGCAATGTGAAAAAGATATTAATAACAATAATTTTATTCATTACTTCTATGTCTATAGTAAAAGCAAATACTATATCAAATATTGATATGGATATCTATGTTGATATTGAAGGGACCGCTACTGTTACTGAAACATGGAAAGCAAATGTAAGAGAGGGTACAGAAGGATGGCATCCATATTTCAATATTGGTAATTCAAAAATAACTATTATAGAAGCTTCAATGGATAATAAACCATATACAATATTAGATGATTGGAATGAAAGTGGTAGTTTATCGGGTAAAGCCTATAAAGCAGGACTATATTATCCAGAAAGTAACGAAGTAGATATATGTTTTGGTATAACAAGTTATGGTACTCATACCTATAAAATAAAATATACTATCAGTAACTTTGTAAGTACTACTGATGACTCAGATATTATCTATTGGACATTAATGCCTTATGACTTTAGTGCCAGACCAGATAATGTAACAATAAAAATATATAGTGATGAAAAATTTTCTGATTCATTAGATGTATGGGGATATGGAAAATATGGAGCACCATGTTATGTTTATGATGGAAGAATTGAAATGACTTCCGATGGCCCATTATATAGTGATGAATATTTAACAATTTTAGTAAAATTTGAAAAAGGAACATTTAGAACATCAAATAATATAGGTAATAATTTTGATTATTATCATGATATGGCTGAAGATGGAGCTACTAATTATGTTGATGAAGATTATAATCGAAAAGAAAGTATTTTTGAGAGAATATTTCCTATAATAATGTATTTAATATTCTTTATACCAACAATACTAGGAATAATATATGCATCAAGTAAAAATAAAAAATATGACTTTGGACAAACCGGCAATAAAGTAAGAAAAGATGTTCTAGCATTTAGGGATATACCTTGTAATAAAGATCTTTTTAGAGCATATTGGGTAGCTACTAACTATAATTTAACTAAAAAGAAAGAAGATTTTCTAGGAGCGGTTATTCTAAAATGGCTTCGTAATGGTAATATTAAAATAGAAAAAAGGACATCAAAGAAACTATTTAAAGAAACAGAAGAAAATAATATCGTATTTGTAACTGCACCAATTGAAGTAGAACAAGAAAGAAAACTATATCAATATATGTATGAAGCAAGCTTAGATGGATGCCTAGAATCAAATGAATTTAAAAAATGGTGCACTAAAAATTATAAGAAGATTTTAAATTGGTTTGATGAGAATATCGATGATGAAACTAGTAAATTAGTTACTGAAGGAAAAGCAACACCAGTAGTAGATGGCAAAATATTTAAACATACTATTTATCAAATAGATCCATCTATGATGAAAGAAGCTGAGCATATGGCAGGCTTAAAAAAATTCTTAAAAGAATTCTCTATGATTGATACAAGAGAACCAATCGAAGTAAATCTATGGAATGAATATTTAATGTATGCTCAAATCTTTGGTATTGCTAAAGAAGTAGCAGATCAATTTAAGAAGTTATATCCAGAAGTAATCCAAGATATGGAAAGATATGGATATACATATAGTGATATTTACTTTATTCATCATATAACAACAGATGGAATGAAGAGTGCAAGTGTAGCTCGCTCAAGAGCAGAATCATACTCTTCTGGTGGAGGAGGATTCTCTTCTGGCGGCGGAGGCGGAGGTTCCTTCGGCGGCGGAGGCGGCGGAGGCGGTTTCCGTTAATAAACCAAATAAAAAACATCAATTACATTGTAATTGGTGTTTTTAATATGTTATTTTTTTACTAAATACAATTTTTTTACAATTTCATTACCATATTTTTTACATTCTTTTTTATTTAATACATCATTTTCACTTAATGAACAACAATAAAAATCAATAGTGCAGTTACCATCATCATTAAAAGATAGAGTGGCAGAATAAAAATCATTATTTACTCCAGTACTAACCATATGCAATGTATTAAAATTATAAGTATTTATCATAAAATAATTACTCGCTGATATCATATTAATATTATCTGTCAATCCAATTGAAGAAATTATTTTTTTTATTTCTTCTATTTCTTCTTTTGAATTTTCAATGATTTTTCTGCGTTCAATCCATCTTTTTAAAATTAAATGCCTAATAAAAGGATTAGAACTTAATGCAATTCCAGCATAGTTGAGTTTACCATTGTCTTCCAAAACCCCAATTGTTGGACGATTTTTGGCAATAGCATCTATTATAAAAGCTCTTTCTATTATTGGCTGAATATCAATACACCATGGATTTTTACTTTGAATAGACATCAGAGGTACTTTAATAAGTTTTTTATACTCTGCCTTCATAGATTTTAATTCTAAAAAATAGTCTCTTAACGATAAAATATTTCCTTTGCTACAACCAAAATAATTTATTTCATCTAAACTACTAAAAATGAAATTTCTTAATGTTTTTAAATCAATTAAATTTAGGTTATCAGAATTTCCACTTTTATACATGTTTATTCTCCCTTCTAACTTTATTATAAAAAAAGAGCTTATACATGTCAAGCCCTTTATCAATAACTATTTAGTTTCAATTAAACCATAGTCTCCATCTTTTCTCTTATATAAAACATTTATACTATCTGTATCCATATCTTTATATACAAAGAAACTATGTCCTAATAATTCCATTTCTAATACTGCTTCTTCTTCACTCATTGGTTTCATTTCAAGTTTCTTTCTTTTAACAACAGTCTCTTTAGCTTCTTCTTCCATAGGAAGTTCATAATCAAAATTAAACTCTTTAACACTTTCCTTAACATTTCTATTAAGTCTAGTCTTATTCTTTCTAATTTGTCTTTCTAGCTTATCAGTAACTAAGTCAATCGCAGCATATAAATCATCATGTTCTTCTTCACTTCTTAAAATAAATTTACTAGTAGGAATGGTAACCTCTACTATCTGTGAATTACCTCTAACTTTAGCTAAGACATTAGCGGTAATATCATCATCTTTAAAGTACTTATCTAATTTTCCTAACTTTTCCTCCGTATAATCTTTGATTGCGTCTGTAATAACAAGTTTTTCTCCTCTAATATTATATTTCATATTATCAGTCCTTTCTATATAATATTATACTTTTTTATAATTAAAAATTAAGTAGAATTAACTCCATAAATTATTATTATAAATATTAGTATCTACTAAATTTTTAATAGCAGCTTTTACATTAGGAGTGTCCTCTTTATAAGTAACTCCATGCCAATTAGCACTAGTTTCTATAACTTGGCATTTTGCTTTATTATTATGTATTAAGTCATCTAATACATTAGGAATATAAAATTCACACTTATCTAAATTATCTTTGTTCATATCAAAGAAATTAACAAACCCTTCTTCGATATACTCAAATATCTTTGGAGTAAATAATAAGAAATTCATTGATACTGTATCATTTTCTTTAACTTCAAAAGAGTCCCTTCCATCTAATGGACTAGCAGTAATAACTCCATCAATCTTTTCTATCTTACTTTCTGTAATATTTAATAAGTAATTATCATTATCTACTTCACATACTCCTCTTTTAACAGAACCATTTTCTGTAAGTGTATTAGCTACTTTATAACCAATCATACCAAATTCTGATGATTCTTTATCTATATTACTTAAAAATTCATATGCTTTAATATATGCATCTCTCCCATAAAAGTCATCTGCATTGATCATAGCAAAAGGTTCATGTATATAATCTTTAGCACACCATACTGCATGAGCAGTCCCCCATGGCTTAATTCGATCTTTCGGTACTGAATATCCTTCAGGAATATTACTTAATTCTTGAAAAGCATATTCTACCTTAATATGAGGTTCTATTCTCCTTCCAATTGTTTCCTTAAATAGCTCATAATTTTCTTTCTTAATAATAAAGACAATTTTATTAAATCCAGCTTTAATAGCATCATATACAGAGTAGTCAATAATAAATTCACCATTAGGTCCCATTGGTTCAATTTGCTTAAGGCCCCCAAAACGACTACCCATACCTGCTGCTAGAATAAGAAGTGTTGCATCTTTCTTCATTATCTCTCTCCTTTCCACTTCATATTACCCGCATTATCTTTCTAACTACATTATACCAGATAAATAAGAAAAAGTTAATATCTAGAATAAAAATAATTAAAACTATACATAATTATAATAGAATATTCGCAGATATTCACGTATAGAAAATATTTATTTATTTTCTATTTTTTGTTATACTTATTATGGAGGGATAATATATGGATATATTTTGTAAAATAATAAAAGGAGAAATACCTTCATACAAACTATATGAAGATGATAAAGTATTAGCATTCTTAGATGTAAATCCAAATCATAATGGCCATACTCTAATAGTGCCAAAAGAGCACTTTGAAAACATTTTTGATATCGATGAAGAACTATTACATCATATCTTAAAAGTAGCTAAAGAAATAGCCATCTTATTAAAAGAAAAATTAAATTATGATGGAATATCACTATGCCAAAACAATTATTATGGTCAAGAAGTAAAACATTTTCATTTACATCTAATACCAAAATATAAAGAAGAAAATAAATTATCAGTAGAAGAAGTCTATAATATCTTAAAATAGATTTCTTTTTTTATTTGACAGATAAAATTAATAAGTAAATTATCCACAAACAATTAATAGATGTATCTTTTATGTTGCCTAAATAGCATTTGAAAAATTAATTTACAAATAAAAAATAAAAGTGTATAATATTAAGCATCAGGTGAAGTTATGGATGAAATGATAGAATTGTTAGAAATAATCTTAAATTTTGAAAATAAAATGATTTCGTTTTGGATTAGCTGTATTCAAAGCATAAATGAGCAAAATGAAATAATTAAAAAATACAATTTAGAATTAATGAATTATTTCAATAATTTTAAAAGTGTTAATTTAGAAAATATTATTAATAATATTCCTTCTGACGGAATATTAGAGGATTATAGATTTAAAGAGTTAACCAGTGTATTTGGCTATTTATATGAAATTAGTCAAGAATATGATATTAATTGTATAAATGATATCATTTATAAGTTATTATCTATATGGGATTTAAATCATACTGCTGATTCTTTATTTATAAAAAAATTAATGCGTATTATATGTTCGAGTCAATTTGATTTAATATCTAATAAATATATAGATAAATTATTATTGGGGAAAATATATATCGATTTAGTAAATGAAAATAAAATTGATCCAAATGAGATTGTAGGATTTTCTTCTGAGCCTTTATATGAATTGTTGCCTATTGGGATTGAATACTATGATACTAAAATACTATGATACTAATTTAAAGGTAATATCAAACCCTTTAATAAAATGGAATATGTATAGTAATGGCTCTCACACATTAGATGGAATGTGTTGTGATTATACAATTAGTAAGGAAAAAAGTAAAGAATTTGAAACTAAGTATTATCATGACGCCATAATGTGTGCCATTAAATCATCTTGTAGTATATTTAATGATATATTTGAAAATCATGGTAAAAAAAAATATGAACCATTATACATAAGATTAATGGGATTTAGCAAATATAATAGTCATTTAAAAGATAAAGAATTTATTGAAGAAATAAAAGAGTATATACTAAGTGATGAAGGTTTTTCTCATCAACTGGATTTATATACTTATCATAATGAAATATCTGATAAAATAATTGAAGAATTAAAAGCAGAAAGAGAAAAGAAAAAAATAAAGAGTTATAAGAAATTATAATTCTTTTAATTATAGAAAAAAACTATCCGAAGATAGTTTATAGAAATATTTTCTAATATAAGAAAGTAGAACCTAGTATAATAGCAAGTAAGATGTATAAAACAATTACTATTAATAGACCGCTATTGCCATTGTTATTATTGTTATTATTTTGACATTTTTCAGACATATTTAACACCTCCTTAAATTATAACCAAGCGCCAAGTATGATTATTAATAGAATGAATAAAACTAATACAATAGCAGCTCCAGAACCATTTGAGCAGTTACTCATAATACATTCCTCCTTTTTTTCTATTCATCATATTCTATGGAAAAAATAAAAAAGTGTGAGGACTTATATAAGAAAACATAAAAATATAGTATAAAAATATTGTTTTTTTTACCTATTTTTGCTATTATATTAATGTACATAAAAAACTGAAAGGAGAATATTTATGGCAAAAAAAGAAGAAAACAAAAAGAAAAATATCAAAGAAGAGGTTAAAAATAAAAAGAATAATAAGAAAGAAGA
>CAMODE010000025.1 GCA_946611235.1 uncultured Caryophanales bacterium
AATCTGCACGTACGGTTCTGTGAGGGATATATGAAGTAATTCATATTTCTACTCGATTTTTTAAAAGAAAAAGGCTAAGATATAGGGAAGATATATTAGATAATATGGGTAGTGAGGAACTTGCTGATAATATTTTCAGAATTGCTCAAACAGATGCCAAATTAAAAAGAGATAATGTAGATAATGAATATACTGCAAATTCTGTTCATTATGAAGTAGGTAGGGAAGTAAGGGAAAGCATTAAAAGATTAGGTGGAACAATGCCGGAGGATTTACCTGCTCCAGATAAGAGTTTAAAGGAATTAGAAAAAGAAAGCGATAGAGAAAAGATACTATGGTAGACAATAATTTTTTTATCGTGTTTTAAATTCTTATTGCTTTAATGTAATTGGTAAAATAAAAGTGTATATTTTATAGTTATCATTAAGTACTTTATTTGAAAAATAATCTTTTATTAATAGGCTAAGGAGGATTAACTTGTTAATCCGGGTAGCGAAGCGGTTAAATATAGTATTATATTATAATAAAATGAATATAAAATAATAGGTTAAAATATGTAAAAAGTTCTTTACTTTATAATTAAAAATTGTTATAATACTTACTGAGCGAAGAGCTCCTTGCCTAGAGATTAGGCCGTTAGACCAAAAGGAGGTGTAAGAATGAGAAACTATGAAATTATGTTTATAGTAAGACCAGATATGGATGAAGAAGCAATTAAAAAAACTGTTAAAAATTTAGAAAAGATTCTTACTGATAGAAAAGCTAAGATTACTTTATCTAAAGAATTAGGTCAAAAAGAATTTGCTTATGAAATTAATAAGTTTAAATCTGGTTATTATTTTCTATATAACATTGAAGCTAAAGATGATAAAGCTGTTAATGAATTTAGCAGAGTAGCAAGATTAGATGAAAATGTTGTTAGATATCTTGTATTAAACTTAGACAAATAAGGAGTTAATTATGAATAAAGCAATTTTAATTGGAAGATTAACAAGAGATCCTGAACTTAGAACTACTCCAACTGGAAGAAATGTTTGTCAATTTGCAGTTGCTGTAAATAGAACATATACTAATGCTAGTGGAGAGAGAGAAGCAGATTTTATTAACTGTGTTGTTTGGGATAAACAAGCTGAGAATTTAGCTAGATACCAAAAGAAGGGTAACCAAATTGCGGTTGAAGGTAGAATTCAAACAAGAAATTATGATGATAAAGATGGTAAGAAAGTTTATGTAACTGAAATACTTGCTAGTAATATTAGCTTTTTAGATGCTAAGGGTACTAATGCAGGAGGTAATTCTTTTAATAATTTACCTGAACCACCAATGAATGAAGAAAGTAATTCAACGAATAATAGTACGGTTGAAACAGTATCTGTGGATACTGATCCATTTGCGGCTTTTGGTGATTCTGTTGAAATCAGTGATAATGATTTACCATTCTAATAAAGGAGGATATTATGGCAGAATTTCGTAAGAAAAGAAAAAAAGTATGTCATATGTGTTTAGGAAAATCAGTTGATTATAAAGATGTTAATGTTATTACTAAATATATAAGTGAAAATGGTAAAATATTACCTAGAAGAGTAACTGGTACTTGTGCTAAACATCAAAGACATGTTGCTGAAGAAGTTAAGAAAGCAAGATTTATGGGATTTGTTCCATTTTGTAAATAATATAGTCGATATGGCTATATTTTTTCTTTTTAATTAATGACAAGATATGAAAAATATTGTATAATATTAGATGTAAAGGTGGGATGTTTTGTGAAGGTTATTTTTCTTAAAGATGTAAAAGGACAGGGTAAGAAAAATGAGGTTAAAGAAGTTAGTGATGGATATGCTACTAACTATTTAATTAAGAATGGTTATGCTGTTAAATATACGAAGTCTAGTAGTGATAGACTTGATAAGACATTAGAAAATGATAGAATTAATGAAGAAAAGAATATTAAAGAAGCAAATACTATTAAAAGTAAATTAGAAAAGGTAAAGATTACTTTTGAAGTTAAGACTGGTAAGAATGGCAAGGTATTTGGTTCTATTTCTAGTAAACAGATACATGAAAAACTAATTAGTATGGGATATGATATTGATAAGAAGCAGATTATTATTAATGATAATTTATCTAATTTGGGTATTAGTTATGTTGATGTTGAATTATTTAAAAAGGTGGTTGCCAAATTAAAAATTGAACTTATTACGAAGTAGGTGGGATTATGAATAGAGAACTTCCTAAAAATATTGAGGCAGAGAAGTGTTTACTTGGTTCAATGTTTTGGTCTAGAGAGTCTCTTCAAAAAGGTTGTGAAGAGGCTTTTAGAGATATGTTTTATTTAGAGAGTCATGCTAAAATATTTGATGCTATACAGGCTTTATATTTAGGAGATACTCCCGTGGATATTACTTCTCTTACAGCTTATTTAATGAATAATGAAAAGATTAATGAAGTAGGTGGGGTTGAATATTTAAATGAAGTTGTTAATAGTGTAGCAACTGGTGCTAGTATTGATTATTATATTTCTTTAGTAAGTGAAAAATATACTTTACGTAAGATGATTGAAGTAGCTACGGGTATTGTAACGAAGGCTAGTAAGGCTGATACTAATGCAGCAGAAACAATTGATGAGGCTGAAAAAGAAATTCTTAATATTTCTAAATATAGAAGGGTTAGTGAATTTAGAAAAGTACAAGATGTTCTTAGTAAAGCGCAAAATGATCTAGAAATACTTGCTAAGAATGGTGGTAAGATTAATGGACTTACAACGGGATTTGGAGAACTTGATAATTTGACGGAAGGTTTTAAACCGACACAGCTTGTTATTTTGGCTGCTAGACCTGCTGTTGGTAAAACGGCTTTTGCACTTAATTTGGCTTTGGCTGCTGCTAAAAGTACAAAGAAGAATATTGCTATTTTTTCATTAGAAATGCCGGCGGAGCAATTAATAATGAGAATGATTAGTTCTTTAGGTCAAATTGATAATAAAAAATTATCGACAGGAAAACTTGAAAATGAGGATTGGAGAAGATTTAATGAAGCTATTAGTATACTAGCGGATACTAATATCTTTTTCCATGATGCAGGTGGTGTTACGCCTTCGGAAATTAAAGCTAAATGTAGAAGACTTGCAACCCAGGGTGAAGGACTTGGACTTGTTGTAATTGATTATTTACAGCTTATTGATTCTTCGGCTAGATATGCGGGTTCTAGACAACAAGAGGTATCGGAAATATCGAGAGCACTTAAGACGATGGCTTTGGAATTAGAAGTACCTGTTATTGCTTTGTCACAGTTATCTAGAAGTGTAGAAAAGAGAGAAGATAAAAAGCCAGTACTTAGTGATTTGAGAGAGTCTGGATCTATTGAGCAGGATGCTGATATAGTAGCGGCTCTTCATGCTCCTGATGTTGAAGTACCAGTAGGTGATAATGTTCCTAATCCAATCCAGCTTATTATACTAAAACATAGAAATGGTCCTACTGCTACAATTGATTTATTATTTAAAAAGAGGACATCAACATTTTTATCAATAAAAAGGGAGAGTGAAAGTAGTGCAAAATAATAATAGTAAATGGGGATTTGGTATTATTGTTTTAACTATTTTAGTTAGTTTATGTATATTTATCTTTTCTTTTATGAGAAATAATAATCGAGAAGCTAGTACTGTTTATACGGTTTATTTAGATGGTAAAACGATTGGTAATTTGTCATCGAAAAAAAGTTTTGAAGAATATATTAATGAAAAAGAAGAGGAACTTAAAAAGAAGTATAATGTTGATACTGTATATACTCCTGATGGGGTAGAAATAAAGAAAAATTTTACATATGACAATTTAATTAGTACTAATGATCAAATATATAATCGTATTATTAGTAATAAAAAGTTTACCGTTAAAGGATATCAAATTAATATTGATAATCCAGAGGTGGAAGACTACGAGAAAAAGACAATATATGTATTATCAAAAGATATTTTTGATGAGGCTGTTGTTAATACAATAAAAGCTTTTGTTGATGAAGATGATTATAATAAGTATATTAATGGTACACAGGATGAAATTAAAGAACTTGGTAGTTTAATTGAAAATATTGATTTACAGGAAAATATTTCATATAAAGAAACTTTAATACCTACTGATAAAAATATATTTACTGATGTTGAAACATTAAGTAAGTATTTACTTTATGGTACTTTGGCTGAGCAAGAGACTTATACAGTTACTTCTGATGATACAATTGAGTCTATTGCTAATAATCATAAGCTTAATGTGCAAGAATTTTTAGTTGCCAATCCACAGTTTACTAGTGAAAATAATTTGCTTTATGAATCACAGGTTGTTTATGTTGGACTTATTAAACCTATTATTTCGGTAGTAGTGGATGTACATAGTGTAAGTGATGAAGAAAGAGCCTTTGATACAGAAACAGAATATGATTCTACGCAGTATATTGGTTATACTGAAGTGGTTCGTGAAGGAGAAAATGGTTTAGACAGAGTTACAAGAAAGAGTCAGTATGTTAATGGACAACTTGTATCCGGTGTTGTTGATTCGACGACTAATTTAAAACCTGCTGTTAATAGAATTATTGTTAAAGGTGATAAATATGCTCCTAATGTTGCTGATTTAAGTTATTGGCAATGGCCTACTGATAGACCTTATACGATTACTTCTTACTTTGAGTATCGTTGGGGATCTTTCCACCAAGGCATAGATATTTATGTTGGATATGGAGCTCCTGTTTATGCTGCTAATAATGGTGTTGTTTATGCTGTTGGTACAGGATGTACTCCGGGATATTTAGGATGTAATGGTAGACAAGGTAATTATATTTTGATTAATCATAATGCTGGTGGATATTATACTGTATATATGCATTTAAAAGATATTTATGTTAGTCAAGGACAGACAGTAGCTCGAGGTCAAAAAATAGCCGCTATGGGTAATACTGGTGAAGTATATCCAGTTCCTAGTTCATATAATCCTTATGGTGGTACGCACTTACATTTTGGTGTAAGAGTAGGAGCTCCATATGGTAGTCATATTAACCCTCTTAACTTGTTCTGATGAAAGTTAGTGTTTTATCATCAGGTAGTAAAGGAAATACTACTTATATTGAGACAGATAATGCTAAAATATTAATTGATATTGGGAATACTTCAAAATATGTAAAGGAGAAACTAGAGGGTTATGGAGTAGAACCAAATAGTCTTGATGCAATATTAATTACTCATACACATGTTGATCATATTAAAGGACTTAAGGTATTTGAAAACAAATATCATGTACCTGTATATATTACTAAGATTATGCATAAGTCATTGGATTTTATTGATGATTATGTATGTATTGATAAAGATGAATTTGATATTAAGGATATTCATGTAACGCCTATTAAGACGTCACATGATGCTCCTGATTCAAGAGGATATATTATATCAAATAATGGCAAATCTATTGTTTATGTTACGGATACCGGTTATATTAATGAGAAATATTTTAATATATTAAAAAATAGAAATATCTATATTATGGAATCTAATCATGATGTAGAAATGCTTACTAATGGAAGGTATCCTTTTAACTTGAGACAAAGAATTTTATCTGATAAAGGACATTTGTCAAATGTTGATTCATCAAAGTATTTAAGTACTTTTATAGGAGACAATACTAAGTATATAATGCTTGCTCACTTATCTGAAGAAAATAATACGGAAACTCTTGCCTACGAGACACTTACTAATAGACTTATTGAAGATAAAAAGAAAGTTGATAATATAATTATTGCTAAACAAGATAAAGAAACGGAATTGATTGTTATATGATAAAGATTATATGTCCAGGTAAAATTAAGGAAGTATATTTAAGAGAGGCAATTGAGGATTATAAAAAAAGAATATCTAAATATCATAAAATAGAAATTATTGAAGTAGAAGATTCTACGATGGAAGAGGAAGAAAAGAGAATTTTAAAACATATTGATAATAAGGATTATGTTATTACATTAGAAATTAAAGGTAATAGCTTAACATCAGAAGAGTTTGCAGATAAAATAGATAAAACTTTTATTGCTAATTCTTGTATTTGTTTTGTAATAGGAGGTTCTCTAGGACTTTCTGATGAGGTTAAGAAAAGAAGTAATTTTAGATTATCTTTTTCTAGTTTTACTTTTCCTCACCAATTATTTAGAGTTATTCTTTTAGAACAAATATATAGAGCATTTAAAATATTAAATAATGAGACTTATCATAAGTAGTTAAGGAGGATTTATGTTTTGTCATAATTGTGGTAATAAATTAGAAGAAAATATGATAGTATGCCCTAATTGTGGATACTTAGTAGGAAGAAATCAATATAAGAAGAATATAAAGAAAAAAAGTAGTAATGCAAATGGAATAATTAGTTTGGTATTTGGTATTATATCATTGTTAATGTGCTTTAACTTTATGTTAAGTGATATAAGTAATGTTGGTATGTATACTAAGTTGACTGAAAAAATATATTATGCTTTAGATTTAGTACTTGCTCCTTTATTTATGGCCTTTATTACTTTAATAATTTCATGTGTTGGTAAAAATAGAGATAAAACATTAAATAATTGTGCACTATTTTTATCTATTATTTCTTTTTTCTTTGTTATTACTGAGATTGTGATAGTGATTATATATTAGTATGAGAGATTTTGATTATAAGAAAAGTTTAGGACAAAATTTTTTAAAGGATAAGAATGTTATTGATAAAATAGTAGGTGCTCCGGATATTAAAGAAAATAGTCTTGTTATTGAAATAGGACCAGGAGCAGGTGCATTATCAATAGAATTAGTAAAGAAATTTGATAAAGTACTTTTGTATGAAATTGATACAAGATTAAAAGATATATTAGATGATAAGTTAAAAGAATATAACAATTATGAAATTCTTTTTGATGATTTTTTAAATAGAGATGTACTTAAAGATATTGAAAAATATGATTATAATAATCTTTATATAGTAGCTAATCTTCCTTATTATGTTACTACTCCTATTATAATGAAAGTTATTAAGGAAAAACTTCCTATTAATGAAATGGTTATTATGATTCAAAAAGAAGTAGCAGATAGATTTAATGCTACTCCTGGTAATAAAGAATATGGCCAAATTACAGTATTACTTCAGTATTTCTTTGAAATATCAAAGGTATGTAATGTTAGCAAAAACTGTTTTATACCTAAACCTAAAGTAGATTCTTCCGTTATTAGAATGAAGAGAAGAGATAATTTATTATATTTAAAGGCTTTTAATTATTTTGAAAAGTTAGTTAGAGATAGCTTTAGATTTAAAAGAAAAAATATTAAAAACAATTTAAGTGATTATGATTTAGAAATTATTAATAGGGTATTATTAAAATATGGATTTGATATAAACTCTAGAAGTGAAGAACTATCTTACGAGATATTTGTAGATATTTCTAATGAACTAAGTGATAAAAAAATGTGAAAGGATGGTGATTTAAATGTCAATGAATGGTAATTATTTACTTACCATTGTAAGGGAGAAAGTGATTAATGCATTATATCCAAAGACTAATGCACTTCAAATAAAAATCCGTGAATACCTTGTAGAAAAGAATAAGGAAGAAATTGCGATTTTAACTGAGTATATTGCCCGTAGATATATGCCTATATATAAAGGTAATTCTAGTATGAAATTTTCAGAGTTATTGGATAAGGCCTTTTTAGAATTAGGAATTGATAAGAAGAGTATGCTTAGTATTAATCAAGAGGAGTTTGAAAGATGGTCTGCAGATAGGGCTATTGAAAAGTCAAGAAAAGGTAAAAGATAATTGTATATATGGTTAAATAGATACTTTGTATAGTATCTTTTTTTCATATTCTTTTTTTTATGGCATATTATTTTATGGGTGATTATATGTTTGAGGTTGGTGACTTAGTTACTAGGAAATCTTATGATAATGATGTAGTATTTAAGATTATTAGAATTGATAAAGATAATTATATTTTAATGGGTACCACGATTAGATTAATGGCAGATGCTCCAGCAGATGATTTAAATAAATATAATAGTGATAAGGTAGATGATTTTTCTCCAGAGATAGAAGAGTATCGTAAATTAGAAAGAGATTCTTATTTTTATTTGCCTGGTAAAATAGTTCATATTGATATGGATGATTTGTTTTTAGAAAGATGTATGAAGTTTTATAAAAAGAATAAACTTAAGGCGTATGGTATTTTATCAGAAGGAGATAATCTGACTAATGATACTCTTGAGGCAATAAAGAATTATAATCCAGATATTATAGTTATTACTGGTCATGATTCCTTTTATCGAAAACATAAAGGTGATGATAAATATATGAATACTAGTAAATTTGTAGAAGCTGTTAAAGCTGCTAGAAAGTGTGAGAGTAGTCATGAAAAGCTTATTATAATAGCAGGAGCTTGTCAATCTAACTATGAGGAACTTATTAGAGCAGGGGCTAATTTTGCTTCTAGTCCGAAAAGAATTAATATACATGCTTTAGATCCAGCAATTATTGCTACTTGTATTGCTTTTTCAGATAAAAATAATAATATTGATTTAATTAAAATACTTGATAAGACAAAGTATGGTAGTGATGGGATAGGAGGGATTATTACTAAGGGTACGATGTATATTGGGTATCCTAGATAATTATGACAATAGATAAAATTAAAAATGATATTGATAGTAAACTTGGGGATAGTGTTAAAATTGTATATAATGGTAGTAGAAATAAAAAGGAAGAATATTCTGGAGTAATTACTGAGACATATAATTTTATTTTTATTATTAAAACGGAAGGAGAAAAGAAAAGTTTTAGTTATAGAGATGTTCTTACAAATACGGTAGAGGTGTTTTTTGATTAAAAAGTGTCAAATTTAATAAAAAAATGTAAAAATATAGGAATATGCTTGCTTTTATTTGATAAATAATATACAATGATTTTAGGAAGATAATTTCTAGAAGGAGTTGATACACATGAAGATTACGTCAGTTACAGTTCGTAAAATTGACAAAGAAAATTCAAGAATGAAAGGAATTGCATCAGTACTTATCGATGATTGTTTTGCAGTACATGATATTAGAATTATCGAAGGTGACAATGGTTTATTTATAGCTATGCCTAGTAAACCAACCGCTACTGGTGGTCACAGAGATACTGCTCATCCTATTGACAAAGATACAAGAAAGATGTTTGAGGATGCTATCTTTGAAGAATATAATAAGACTGAATAACTATTAGAAAACTAATAGTTTTTTTCATATTTGTTTACTTATATGCATATCTTTACTAGGAGGCAATTATGGATAAAGTAAAAGATATGGAAAGTGGTTTTAATCATGGACTTAGTATTTCGGAAAGAAAGAGTATTGTACTAACGGGAGTAAAAAAAATAGAGAGTTTTGATAATGAAGAATTTTTAATGGAGACTACTCTTGGGTTTTTAGTAATTAAGGGTAGTGATTTAGAAATTATTAAATTAGATACTTATCAAGGTAATGTTTCGATAAAAGGGAAAGTGGATAGTTTGATGTATTTGGATAATGCTAGTGGTAAAAAGAATAAAGAAGATTCTTTATTAAATAAGCTATTTAAATGATACTTAAAACGCAAATTCTATCTCTTTTGTTTTCCTTTGGATATGGTAATTTAGTCTTTTGGTTGTTGGAACTTAATTATAAATTATTATATGAAGGAAAAATTGTTTATCGAATTATTACTTCTTTTTTGTTTGTTATTTTTATTTCTTTATTATATTTTATATGTTTGTTAAAGATTAATAATGGGATAATTCATATTTATTTTTTTATTGTTCTCTTGACAGGTTATATGTTATCTTTTGTCATATATAAGAAAATTAATTGTAAAAAAAAATAGCCTATGCTATAATGTTATTGTAGGAAGGTGAAAACATGGCTAAGAAGAAGAGTAAAAAAGTTAGAACTAGAATGTTTTTTCTTATTGTATTGTTTACTTTTATTATAGGTTATCTTAGCTATAGTTTTTTTTCTAATGTTAGTAAGATAATGGAAATTAGGAGAGAAAAAAGTGAACTTAATGATAAACTTGCTAATTTAAAAGATGAAGAGGATACTCTTAATTCGGATATTAAAAAATTAAAAGATCCTGATTATGTTGCTCGATATGCTAGAGAGAAATATATGTATTCTAAAGAGGGGGAACTTATTATTAGAATACCTGATGATGAATAAAAGAAGATACTTACTTGGTATCTTCTTTTTTAGTCTTTCTTGTTTTTTTAGGTTTATCTTCTTTTATTTCTTCTTCGATGATTTGACCTTTTTTATCTTCTTTAGGAAGATGTTTATGTTCTACTAGATAATCAATTTCTTCTTTAGTTATTATTTCGTCTTCTAATAGAGCATTTGCTATTAATGATAATAATTCTTTGTTTTCTGTTATTATCTTTTTAGTCTTTTCATAGCAGTCATTAATAATAGAACGCATTTCTTCATCTATTTCATGAGCTACGGTATCAGATATATTTCTATTCTTTGTATAGTCTCTTCCTAAGAAAGTATTTTCAGATGGTTCTTCAAGCATCATTGGCCCTAGGGAACTCATACCATATTCGGTTACCATACTTCTGGCTATTTTAGTCGCTTTCTTGAAGTCATCGTGAGCTCCAGTGGTTATTTCTCCAAAGGTTACTTCTTCTGCTACACGTCCTCCTAGTAAGCCACAGATTGACTCTAATAATTCTTTCTTTGTATAGTTAAATGATTCTTCTTTTGGAGTCATCATGGTATAACCACCAGCATGTCCTCTTGGTATGATAGTTATTTTTTGTACTTCGTTAGCTCCATCTAGTTTTAATCCCATTACTGCATGACCGGCTTCATGGAAAGCTACTAGACGTTTTTCTTTATCTGTATACTTCTTAGTTACTTTAGCTGGTCCCATTAATACTCTATCTGTTGCTTCATCAATATCTTCCATTGTGATTTCTTTTTTGTTTCTACGTACTGCTAGTAAAGCTGCTTCATTAAGAAGGTTTTCTAGATCAGCTCCGGAGAATCCTGGAGTTCTTTTAGCTAAGTTTTCTAGTGTTACTTCTTTAGCTAATGTTTTATTTTTAGCATGTACTTTTAATATTTCAATTCTAGCATTTTTATCTGGTAAACTTACTGTTACTTGTCTATCAAATCTACCAGGTCTTAATAAGGCTGGGTCTAATACATCCGGTCTATTAGTAGCGGCTATTATGATGATTCCTTCGTTAGCTCCAAAACCATCCATTTCAGTAAGTAATTGGTTAAGGGTTTGCTCTCTTTCGTCATGTCCTCCGCCAAGACCTGTTCCTCTTTGACGACCTACAGCATCTATTTCATCAATAAATATTAGACATGGGGCATTCATCTTTGCTTGTTTGAACATATCTCTTACTCTTGATGCTCCAATACCTACGAATAGTTCGACAAAGTCGGAACCACTTATATAATAGAATGGTACTTTGGCTTCACCAGCAACCGCCCTTGCAAGCAATGTTTTACCTGTTCCCGGAGGACCTACTAATAAGACTCCTTTAGGAATTCTTGCACCCATACTTGTAAATTTTTTTGGATTTTTTAAGAAATCTATTAATTCTTGAACTTCTTCTTTTTCTTCGGTAAGTCCTGCTACATCTTTAAATGTTGCTCTACTTTCTTCAACTAATTTAGCTCTTGATTTACCAAAATCCATTGATTTGGCCCCGCCACCTATTTGTCTTGTGAAAATCCATAGGGTTGCTCCTGCTAGGATAAGAATTGGGACGACATCTACTATTACCGCAAGCCAAGATGATGCTTCTGGATCGTTTTTAATTACTAATTCAAAATTACTTGTATTTTCTTTGGCATTAGTTATTTTTGATATAAATTCATCAGAAAATGGTAGGTATAAGATAAATGTTTCATTATCATTGTAATCATCTAATTTTCCTTCTAATTTATATGTTTCTGTTCTTACTTTTGGTGTAACTACTAACTCGGTTATTTTTCCTCCATTTAAATTTTTAATAAAGTCATCATATGATAATTCATGTATAGTATTATTAAATAGGTTAAATGCTATTAAACATCCTATTACAAATACTAATAGAAAAACATATGGCATTATACTTTTTTTAATCTCTTTTCTATTCATAATAATCCTTCCTTTCTTCACACTTTATTATTATATCATAATTTTGATTGTTTTCACCTTTTTTTATACAAAAATTACTTTTTTTAATATTTGGTATCCAAAGAATATTATCATTGGAATCTACAAGTAATGGATAATTATTTCTTTCTTTTATTGGAAGTTTTTTTTCGATAAAGATTTCTTTAATTTTCTTTTTATTGCTACTTCCTTTTAATAGAATATAATCTCCATCTTTTCTATTTCGAAAATACAATGGTAATTTTATATTTTTAGAGTTTAATCTACAGATACTATTGTTATCTAATTTTTCTTTATCTGTTTTAGTAAAAATGTAACTATCTATTTTTATTGAATCTTCAAATTTTAATTTATATTTCTTTTTATCTTCGATGTTTTCTTTGATATATAATTTATTATATTCTTTTACTAATATTTTATTTTTAGGAATATTTAGTGTTTGATTTGGTTTAGAATTATTGATGATATTTAATATATTATCTATTAGTTTATCAGATATGGTATTACTCTTATTATCATAAATATTGTTCATTATGTAATACATTGTGTTTCTTCTTAAAAAGTCATCTAATTTATTTAGTTCATCTAGATATATGATATTATTCTTATAAATATTATTTATATTCTTTTTTATTAATGATTTGATATATTTATCATATTCGTCTAATATATTAGAATACTTTAAGAATTTTAAATGAACATTTTTATCTTCTTCTTTTAATAAGGGAAGTATTTTTTTACGATATCTATTTCTTGTATAGTGTATATCTTTATTTGAACTATCAGTAAAATATTTGATATTATTCTTTTTGTTGTATTCTATAATATCTTTTTTAGTATAGGGTAGTAATGGTCTTATTATTTGATAATCTTTTACATTACTTTTTTTCTTAATACCTGAGTATCCTTCAATATTAGAGCCTCTTATTATTTTCATTAAAACTGTTTCTATTAAGTCATCGCCATGATGGGCTAAAAATAGCATATGGGAGTTATATTTTTTTAGCGTTTTTTCATAAAAATTATATCTTTTTTTTCGGGCTTCATTTTCAAAATTGTTTTCTTCATATTTTTCTATTTTCATAGATTCAAATATTATATTATTTTTCTCACAATAATTTCTTAAATATTCTTCTTCTTTTTTACTTTGCTTTCGAACGTTGTGATTAATGTGACATACTACTATTTTGTCTGTTTTTTGTTTTAATAAATGTAATAGACACATTGAATCTGGACCTGCAGAAATACCGGCGATGATGTAGTTATCAAAAATAATGTCGTCTAATAAATGGTTCATACTTCCTCCTTTTTTCATATATTATAGCAGATAATTATATTTTTTAAAATACTATTTGCATTTTATAATTTTTTATTATATAATTGATTCTGCGGAGGTGCTTTATATAGTATGGATGCTGATGGTGAAATTTTGTTTTCATCGTTTCTAGCGGGTGCTTTATTAAAAAATAAGAGTATAAAATATATTGATCTTGCTAATCAAATGACTTTATTTGAAAATACTACTAATTATAATATTGTTGATGATGGCTATGATAAATTATCTGATATTGTGATTGATACTGGTGATGAAATTAGACTTAATAGAGATTTTGATAATATATATAATAATATTTGCACTATAAAAGAATATTTATATAGTATGACTAATATTGGTATTAGAAGTTTTTTTGAAATAGAAGATATTGGCATTGAAAAGAATAATGATTTATGTAAAAAGAAGTATGGAATATTTAAAAAAAGAAAGACTAGAGTTCTTAGGTAAACTCTAGTTCATTTTTATTAAATAGTATTTTTTCTTTCCTCTTCTTATGATATGATATTTTCTATCATTTTTTATTATATAGTTTTCATCATTAATAATGTCTCCATCTAATGATAAAGCATTATTAGATAAGAATTCTCTTGCTTCTCTTCTTGATGTAGTAATATTATTATTAACTAATATATTTAGTATAGTATCTTCATCTGTATTATAAGTTGGAACTCCTTTAAAGGCTAATTCTATCTCATTATCTGCTAAATCTTTGATATTACCATTAAACAAGGATTCTGATATTTTAATAGCAGTTTCAGCATCTTCTTTACTGTGGATGTCTTTGACGACTTCATATGCTAGTGTTTTTTGAGCTATTCTTTTTTCTGGCTCTTTTATATGTTCATCATATATTTTTTCTATTTCGTCTCTGGATAGAAAAGTAAATACTTTTAAGTATTCTAATACTTTGGAATCATCACTATTAATTAGATATTGATATAATTCATAAGGAGATGTTTTTTCTTTATTTAGCCAAAGGGCATTACCTTCGGATTTTCCAAATTTATTACCATTGGCATCTAGTATTAAAGGCATTGTAAAGGCATATGCTTCTTTACCTAATTTCTTTTTTATTAAATCGACACCAGTAGTAATGTTACCCCATTGATCTGAACCTTCTACTTGCATGATACAGTTCTTTGTTTCATATAGATGTAGGAAATCATATCCTTGTAATAGGGTATAAGAAAATTCGGCAAAGGTTATACCTGTTTCTAATCTTCTTGATATAATATCTTTATTTATCATATAATTAACATTGATATACTTTCCAATATCTCTTAGAAATTCTAATATTTTATAATCTTTCGTCCATTCGTAATTGTCTACTAATTCGGCTTTACCATCAAATAGTCTATCTATTTGATCTTTAATACATTTTATATTATGGTCTACTACTTCATAAGATAATATTTCTCTTTCAGCAGTAGGTCTTGGATCTCCAATTCTACCTGTTGCTCCTCCACATAATAGAATAGGGTGGTGTCCTGCTTTAGCTAATCTTTTGGCCGTTACTAATGATGAATAGTGTCCAATATGCAAACTATCTGCAGTTGGATCTGTTCCCCAGTAGAAAGTAATTGGTTCTCCATTTAGTATTTCTTCAAGATTTTCTCCTGCTACATCTTTGATTAGTCCTCTCCAGACTAAGTCTTCATATAATTTCATTTTTTCCTCCTTTATAATAAAAAGGTAGTACCTAAAAGGACGAATCATTCGTGGTACCACCTTTATTTACAATATATTATTGCCTTATTTATGATAACGGTATATACCGATTAAACTCAAAATAGTGTAATTTCATTATTTAACTATTATTATCTTCCACCTAACGATAACTCTCTATAAAATTGTTAAATAACTACTTAATATTTCTCCTTGTTTAATTACAAATAGATTATAGTATATTTTGTTTATGTTGTCAATTTGTTTTGCTCTTTTTTGTTAAGTTGTTGCTCTTTTTTGTTAAGTTATTATTAATTTATAATAATGTTAGTGCTTGATATATTAAAATGGTATTACGAAAATGTTAGATTTGACAAGAACAAACATTTGTGTTATCATATTTCTCGTTTCAGGGAGGAGAAAAAATTTATGAATATGAATTATTTAACTTTTTGGATAGCAACAATAATTGGTAGTTTTGGGGCTGAAATAGTAAATGAACTTAGAATGTTTAAGGATATTGCTGATGTTGGATACAAGGTTGATTTGGAAAAAATGTCAGAATTTCTGGATAGATTGATGCCTGATACAAATAAATCATATCTATTATCATTTTTAATACCATTATATAACATTATGGATGTTTGCAAAAATATAATAACTTATAATAATATTAGACCAATGTTATTAGATCAATTAAATGCAATGGGAGTACTAGAAGAAATGTCTGTATATGAAAAAAATGAATATGCTAAGAATCCTACTGCTTTAAATGCTTTTATAATTCCATTAAAGACAGAGAAAAAACTTGCTAATGCTATTAAAGTAACAACAACTGATGATAATGTAAAAAACATATATTATATTGATTACAATAAAAAGAAAGGTTTTACTTTGCTGAAGGTTGATGGCCCAGACTCTATGCTACCTTTTGAGGAACAGGAAAAAAGAGCTAAGGAAAAGATGTATAATCTTGGCAAATATTTAAATGATAATTATGGAACTGCTGAAAATTATGTAAAATCTCTTCATAATAATTTAAAGGAGTTCCAAGAAGAGCAAAACATAGATATACCTACTCAAAGGCAGTTGAATAATAATGAAGTAAAGGAAGAAATAAAACAAACTCAAATAGTGCTAGAACAAAAAGAAGAAGTTCAAACATATGAGTTAAAAGAAATGAATATTGATGATAAACCATTAACAAGAACTAGAAAAATTAAAAGGTAATATTCAAATCCAGAAATATAGAAAAACTATATTTCTTTTTTATCATTTTTTGCCAAAGGATTGTTATTAAATTTTTAGTATAAGATGACTTCTTGACAATTATAGAAAAATATTATATTATATAACGCACAAGGAGGTTTTGGTGTGAAATATAACATTTTAAAAGAAGGACAGTCTATTGAAGTTGTAACTGGATTTAATACTTATACTATTCCTGATTTTTGGACTAATGAGCCTGAAACAACAAAATCTGATGTTTTAAAGACAAAAATATTTACTGATGGTGTAATTGCTGAAGAAAGTTCTCCAGTTGTAGAAGAGGTAAATGATTTTTATGTTCAAAAGAAATATTGTCTTCCAAATAATGCATGTAGTGTAAGTAATATTAGTGTTAAAGATGTTACTTTAAAAAATGCTTCTTATGCAGTATTATTTTTAATAGCAGAAGAGTTCTTTAGACTTAACCATGGTGGGGCATATGAGAATGTTCTTGAAAATGTTTCTGTTTATATAAAAAATCCAAAAGACAAAGAAACATGGAGGAAGATTAAAGAAACAATAAAATATAATCCTTTAAGTTATAAATTGGATAATTCTCCTATTGGTGTTAAACTTGGAACTATGTTTTATACGAGTAGTTTTGATGATATGTATTATGAAAAACATTCAGATAATGTTTATACTTTAAAACGAATAAAATAAAGATAGTATTATTTTTAATCTAAATTTATATAGAAACTTAGATACTAAAATAAATTTAAGTATTAAAACTTTAAAAGAAGATATTGATGAAAAAATATCTTCTTTTAATGTTAATGCATATAAAAATAAGAAAGATAATTTACTTTTTGATATAAATTTGGTAAAATACTTATGAGAAAGGACGATTATTATGATAGATAGATTAAATACTATAGAAGAAAGATATAACGAAATAGAAAAAGAACTTAGTAGTCCAGAAGTTATAAGTGATATTAAGAAGATGACAATGTTATCTAAAGAAAGAACATCTCTTGAAAAGACTGTTGATGTTTATAAGAAATATAAACAAGTACTTGATGATTTAGAAGAAGCTAAAGAACTATTACATGATAAAGATATGGCTGAGTTTGCTAAAGAAGAAATTAGTAATTGTGAAAGTAAAAAGAATGAGTTAGAAAGTGAACTTGAAATATTATTAATACCACATGATCCTAATGATGATAAGAATGTTATTGTCGAGATAAGAGGAGCTGCTGGTGGAGATGAAGGTAATATTTTTGCTGGTGATCTTTTTGATATGTATTCGAGATATGCTAATCAGGTTGGATGGAAAATTGAAGTACTTAATGCGGTAGAAGGTACTGCGGGGGGATATTCACAAATTGAATTTATGGTTAAGGGAGATAGTGTATATTCTAAATTAAAGTATGAAAGTGGAGCACATAGGGTACAGAGAGTTCCTGCGACAGAAAGTCAGGGTAGAGTACATACTAGTACTGCTACTGTACTTGTTATGCCAGAGGCTGAAGAATTTGATTTTGAACTTGATGAATCAGAAGTTAGGGTTGATATCACGAGAAGTAGTGGTTCTGGTGGTCAAGGAGTAAATACTACTGATAGTGCTGTTAGACTTACACATATTCCTACAGGTATTATTGTTTATTCTCAGACAGAAAGAAGTCAAATTAAAAATAAAGAACTTGCTTTTAAAATATTAAAAACAAGATTATATGATATGAAACTTAGAGAACAAGAAGAAAAGGAAGCTGCAGAAAGAAAAGTTAAGATAGGTACTGGAGATAGAAGTGAAAAGATTAGAACTTATAACTATCCACAAAATAGAATTACCGATCATCGAATTGGATATACTTCAATGAATTTAGATAGAGTTATGGATGGTGATATGGATGATTTACTAAATGCTCTTATTAATGAAGATATGAGAATGAAACTTGCTGGAGAGGGTAATGTATAATTCGGATATTAAAAGTATTTTAGAAAAAAAAGGATTAGATAGTAATTCATATGATTATTTATATAAATATTTAAAAGATAATGATTTACTTGATAGGTTAGATGAGGATACTGATAGATTATTAAATGGAGAACCTGTACAATATATTATTGGTAATGTAGATTTTTATGGTAATAAGATAATTGTTAATAAAGATGTATTAATACCTAGATTTGAAACAGAGTCATTAGTAGAAAAGACAATTAAGTATATTAAGAATAGTTATAATGATAAAATAGATATACTTGATATTGGTACTGGTAGTGGAGCTATTGCTATTACTTTAGATAAAGAAGTTAATTGTAATGTTGATGCTATTGATATATCTAGTAAGGCATTAGAAGTTGCTAAAGAGAATAATAAA
>CAMODE010000026.1 GCA_946611235.1 uncultured Caryophanales bacterium
CCGCCTTTGGCGGGTCAAACTAACTATGTTAGTTTGATAATACCTTTACTAGTATATTCTAGTATATGGATATAGAATGGATATAAGAAAAGTATTGAAAAATACACATACAAGTGTATATTTTTTTGAAATTTAAAGTTGCCTGTATTTGTAATAAGTGATATAATTTTATTAAGGAATATTTAGTTGTCCGAGTGTCTACCTTCATCCTAATAGGAAGGAGGTGATATGGTGAGAAAACGTGAATACGTTTGTAAAGTTCTTCTTTACATAGCCATAATTTTATTCCTTCTATTAATGATAATAGTAGTAATAAAAAAATGACACTTAAGCATTTAGCTTAAATGTCTCTTCAATGAAAATTGGGTAGACATTCGGCATGCAAAACTGAATGTTCCCTTTTTTATTTTATGCAATATTTCCTTGCAAATACATAATAACACAAAATTAATAATTTTGCAAGTTAACATTATTTGGCGGAAGCGGTGGGATTCGAACCCACGTGCCAAATGAATGACTACTTCATTTCGAGTGAAGCTCGTTATGACCACTTCGAGTACGCTTCCATAAGTAAATTATAACACTAAAGTGTCAAAAAATGTAGACTTTTTGTAATAAATCTCGTATAATTAACTTAAAGGTAGGTATGAATATGAAACTTAATGAAAAGAAAATAATAAATGAAATAAGAATGTTATCTCTAGATATGATAAATACTGCTGGTAGTGGACATCCTGGTATAGCCTTAGATTTTGCTCCAACATTATATACGCTTCTTGCATATCATTTAAAATTTGATTTAGAAAGAAAATCTTGGTGTAATAGAGATAGATTAGTACTTAGTGCTGGTCATGGTAGTGCACTATTATATGCTTCTTTATATTACCTATTAGATGAATATACCATTGAAGATTTAAAAAACTTTAGACATATTGGTTCTAATACCCCGGGCCATCCTGAATATAATTTAAATAATCGTATTGAAGTAACATCAGGCCCATTAGGAGAAGGCTTTGCCATTTCCGTAGGTATGGCTATAGGAGAAAAGTATTTAGAAAGTACCTTTAATAAAAAGAAAAACGCTGTCTTTGATTATAATATATATACTATTGTATCAGATGGTGACTTAATGGAAGGAATCTCTTATGAAGCAGCTTCTCTAGCGGGCAATCTAGGACTAGATAATTTAATTGTACTATATGACTCCAATGAAGTAACCGCAGATGCTTCTATTGAAAAATCTAGTATTGAAAATGTTGCTGATAGATTTAGAGCTATGGACTGGGAAGTTATTACTGTTAAAAATAGTGAATCTGTTAGTGAAATCTCTAAAGCTATTGAAAAAGCAAAGAAAAGTAATAAACCAGTATTAATCGAAATAGAAACTACTATTGGAATATATTCTAAATATGAAGGAACTAGTAAAATACATTCTAATCTAGAAAAAGATGATTTAGAAGAAATAAGAGAAAAACTAAAAACTAATAAACCATTTATAATTGATGAAGAAGAAAGAAATAATATCCTAGAATTTATTAAAGATGGAACAAGTGATTATTATAAAGATTGGTATTCTGAATATGAAATGTTTATAGCAAATGCTACTGATAGTGAAAAAGATGCTTTAGACTTAGTTGTCGAAAAGGATAAGATTGTCTTAGATATCGAAGCAGTTATTGATTCAAGTAAAATATTTGAAGATAAAGCTATGCGAGATATTAACTATCAGATAATGAATGTTATTAGTTCATTTATTCCAACCTTTATCGGAGGTAGTGCTGATTTACTTGCTAGTACTAAGACATTCCTAAAAGGAAAGAAAGAATTTTCTATTGATAATTATGGAGGAAGAAATATCTATTTTGGTGTAAGAGAAAATGCTATGGCAGCTGTTCTTAATGGACTTGCTCTAACTAATTTAAGACCATTTAGTAGTACTTTCTTAACATTTTCTGATTACATGAAACCATCTATTAGAATGAGTGCAATGATGAATTTACCAGTTACTTATATCTTTACTCATGATTCCATAAGAGTAGGAGAAGACGGAGCAACTCACGAGCCAATTGAACAACTAGGAATGCTTCGCTCAATACCAAACTTTACTGTATATAGACCATGTGATTATAAAGAATTAATAGGCTCTTGGAGTAATATTCTAAAAGAAGGTAAACCAGCAGCCTTAGTATTACCAAGAGGACATAATGAAACACTTAAACATTCTAGTGCTAAAAAAGTATCTCGTGGAGGATATATCGTTAGCGAAGTAAAAACAAGATTAGATGTCATTCTAATGGCCTCAGGTAGTGAAGTAGATCTTGCTATGCAAATAAAAGATGAATTACTTAAAAATTATATTGAAGCGAGAGTAGTATCAATGCCAAATTTAAATACTTTCCTAAAACAAGATAAAGATTATCAAGAACAAGTATTACCTACAGGTTATAGAAGAATGGTCATAGAACTATCTAATGACGCTAACTGGTATAAACTAATATCATCAGAAGAAGATTTTATTGGTGTAAATAACTTTGGTAAAAGTGGTAGTGAAAAAGATGTCTTATCATACTTTGAATTAGATATGACTGACCTAGTAATAAAAATAAAAAATAGTTTATAATTATGGATAACTAATAATATAGTTATCCCTTTCAAATTAAAATAAAAGGAGATTTATATGGAAAACTTCGAAATAATTTTTACTGAAAAGCAAATACAAGAAAGAACAAAAGAACTAGCAGAAACTCTTTATAAAGTATATAAAAATGAAGAAGTAATATTCGTTTGTACATTAAAGGGAGCAGTATTCTTTACTTGTGATTTATTAAAAAAATATCCAGGTGATGCTATTTTAGAATTTATTAAAATATCGAGTTATTCAGGAGAAGAATCAACGGGAAGAATAAAATTAAATTTAGATATTAAAAAAGAAAATATTGAAAATAAACATGTTGTCATAGTTGAAGATATTGTTGATACAGGTAGATCATTAAAATACTTACATGATTATATCATGAATATGAATCCTAAATCACTAGCAACATGTGCCTTATTAGATAAAAAAATGAAGAGAATAGTTCCAATAGATCCAGACTATGTTGGATTTGAAGTAGATGACTTATTTGTTATTGGCTATGGACTAGACTATGATCAAAGATATCGTAACTTACCATATATTGGAGCAAAAATAAAAAAACTTCTCTCAATTCAACTAAAGTGTTGCTCTAGCTATAAAAATGTGATATTATATTAATGCAGAAAATGAATATAATGAATCTAAGAAAGGGCTTTTATCGGCCAATCTCTATTCATTTTCTGCAAATTATGATTCGTTGAGATTGACCGATAAAAGCTTTTTTATTTATGTTTATGGATGAGAAGACAATTAATACAATTAATAAAATGTTGCCTCCTGAATTAGAAGAGGCAAAAAAACTAATTGATAGTTTGACTAAATTAAAGTCAAATAATAGATTAACTAATTTAGAATATTTGGAAGTAAAAAAAGATGTATTTTGTTCTAATGATAAAACTCATCATATAAAAAAGAACGGGCATAAAAATGGAGCACAAAGATATTGGTGTTATGATTGTAAGAAAAGTTTTACAATAACAAATAATACTATATTAAAGTATTCTAAATTAACATATCATCAATTAAAAACATTATTGAAATGTATGTATGATTATAAGCCATTAAATGAGACAGCATTGGAAATAGGTATTTCTAAGACTGCAGTATTTGAAATAGAAATTAGAATATTTGATGCGTTAAAAAACATTAATTCCAACCATAAACTTAAAGGTGTTATTCAAGTTGACGAAAAATATATAAGTACAAGTTTTAAAGGGCTTTCGGAAGAAAAAATGCCTCGAATTTCTAGGCATAACGGAGAAGATAATAGAATATCTGGTATAAGTAATGATCAGGTATGTATAATCGTAGCTATTGATGAATATGATGAACTGCTTATAAAAGTTGTTGGAAACGGACCAGCAAGTTCTTTAATGATAGATCAGGCATTAAAAAATAAGATAGAAAGTAATTCTACATTAGTTACAGATAGTAAAAACTCATATATAGATTTTTGTAATAAGAACAATTTAAAATTAATACAAATACCAGCTGGTAAACATAAAATTGGGAATTATACAATAAATGATGTTAATGAAATAATGACAGAAATATCAAATTATATATTTGAAAAAAGAGGCTTATCTAGTAGACACCTCCAACACCATATGAATTTTATAAGGTATAGAAAAATAATAAAATATACTATTGAATATTTAGAAATAAATGAAGCAATGTATGTAGAAACAATTTTAATTATTCCAAATTTAAAAACCAAGGATGTATATTCTACTGAAATGCCATTTGATATTGATGAATATAAAAAATGGTATTCAGATAAGTACGGAAAATAATATAGAGCAACACTTTAGTTGAATTGAGAGAAAAACTTTCAAAATAATTGGAAGTTTTTTTATTTAGATGTTTCAAATATAGAAAAATATGCTATAATTAATATATATCTTGCTTGTGTGGCGGAATTGGTAGACGCACTGGACTCAAAATCCAGCGACAGATTGTCATGTGGGTCCGAGTCCCACCACAAGCACCAAATATAACAAATAAACCCTTGATTTTCAAGGGTTATTATTATTTTTACTCCCGAAATTACTCCGACTTTATATGTATTTATCTGTTAACGACGCTATTTCTTTCCTTAAAGTGTCCGACAAATGACCATATTTATTTACTGTAGTAGAGTAATTACTGTGTCCAATTCTTCCACTAATATGATATAATTGTTTTCCTTCTAACATCATAGTAGCAACATAGGTGTGCCTCAAGTCATACATTCTAATTTTTGTCACACCTGCTTTTTTACAATAATAATTGAAGTTTTTTCTTAATGTTGTATCAGAATATGGCTTGCTA
>CAMODE010000027.1 GCA_946611235.1 uncultured Caryophanales bacterium
AATCATCAAATAATGTAATAGTCGTTGTTTGTTGACCACTCTTACCATTAGTATAATTCGAAGCAACCTTAATACTATTACTTGTAGCATTAGCTTTTACAGTAATTGTATTCTTACCAGTAGATAATAAACTTTTAGCTACTCTAACAACATATCCACCATCTTTTTCTATAACTTCACCTTTATTTACAGTAAGTGATTTAGTTTTCAATTCATTTCCAGATACTTTAATAACTTGTGATTCATATACATCACCATTAAGTTTAAAGTTTAAACTAGAAGCATCAAATGTAACTTTAAAATTCTTGATATTTTCATATCTTGTTTTAGCAGCATTACCAGCAGCTACTAAACTATTAAATAATGCTCTTTGACTTGAACTAAGGGCACCCTCAGTACCAGGAAATGCATTACCAGCATTAGGAGCTAATACTTTCCAAATTGCTATTTGAGTGAAAAATATATCACTTTTACTTACATTTTTAGTAGCCCCTTCCCCAATACCTGCATTTATAATAGCAGCTACCATAGCACCATCATAATCACGTACATAACTAGTCTTAGTAAATCTAGAATTTTCCGTATTTGCGCTTCTATCTCCTGTACAAAATACTAAATAATTACCATTAGCACTATATTTAAGTGGAAAATATAATGCATGGATATCTCCTTCTACCTTTACAATATCTTCATTGTAATTAATAAGTGTACCAGTATCTCTTATTAAATCGTAAGATGCTGGACTATCAGCTTTAACTGTAGTTACAAATAGTGATGAAATAATAACAGCAAAGCTAATTAAAATGTTCTTTAATTTCATAACAAAACCTCCCTTTGAAATCGGTTATATATACTAACACTTTTTATTTATTTTGTCAAGTACCTATTTAAAAATTACATAGCGAACATTTATTCAAAAGAAAAAATCCTTCTGCAGGATTTATTTATTACATTCAGTACAACTATTTAATTTTTTAAATACCTTTTCCATATAAATAGTAAGTCTCTCTTTAAGATCAAATACTTCTTCTTCTGTCCAATACTCTGTTGCACTAGATAAACCATGTGTATCTAAAGAAGTTTCATAATCATTACCAATAATTTCTCCATCTATATGAAAAGATACATTAGGAACAAATATCCTATAATTACCCTCTTTATCATACTGGAGATTATCACCAAGTATTGAAACTATCTTTTGATATTTTTCTGTATTATTTGCTCTATCTTCAAGTATATTATAATAATATATCTCATCAATTCCAACATCTAATGCTACTTCATTTAAATACTTAACATAAGCTCTGCACCAAGGACAATCAGGAAAGCCAAGGTATACTACTCCTGTTCCATGTTCCATTATTTTAATAATTTCATCAATATCTTTATATACAAAAACATTATCTTCACTAACACTACCATACTCTTTAGCAAATCTAACATTATCTTCCATATTCTTATTTTTAAATAAAAAGAATAATATAACTCCTATTACAATAACTAAAATAAATATCCCTATAATTAATAATTTCTTCTTCATAAATACCTCACTCACAATCATCATTTAAACTAAGAGGAACCATATAAGAAGTAACAATACCTTTATCATTAGTACAATTAATTTCTAAATACAAACTATCTTCAGAATAACTCTTGCATATCTTGGAATAATTATCTGTACTAAGTGTTACTTTCTTTAAAAATTCACTCAAAGTAATATCTTCATCTATAATATAAGAACTAATCTTTGTATTCATATTATTATTTTTCTCATATAAAGTACAATCAATCTTTTTATATATATTACTATCTTCTTCTCCACAATAAGTAATATTGGTAACATATATAGCAGACTTATTCTTATTATAAGAAATACTACCCGATATATTAAAATTATCACAATTACTAGATAAAGTTTTAAATTCAAAATCACTACTCTTATTAAATAAAATAGTAAGAATAACAGCCAAAATAAATATCATAATACCAATAATAATCCATTTAATATACTTTTTCTTATTATTAGTATTATATTTACCATCTAGTAAATCATCCATACTAACATTAAAATCTTTACTAATCTCTTTAATTAAAGAAACATCAGGCATATTCTTACCATTTTCCCATTTACTAACAGCTTGATAAGTAACATTATACTTATCCGCTAAATCTTTTTGGGTTAAATTATTCTTCTTCCTAATTTCTTTAATTAACTTACCAAATTCATTTTGATTCATAACATCGCCTACTCCTTCTTTATTGTTATATATCTTTGATTTTTAGCATTAACAGCGTTTTTATTAGTATAATCTAATTTTCCATCATTAATTAATGGCTTTATAATATTAGATGATATATATTGTCTAGATTTTATATTTAATAAATTGCTAATCTGCTTTGCTGTTTTTTCCTCAACGCAATAATCTAACACTTGCTTTTTATATATTTCTATCTTTTTATCTTGTTGTCCACTTTGTTGTCCACTTTGTTGTCCACTTTGTGCATCACTTTGTGTATCACTTTGTGTATCACCTTTTACAATTTCACTCATAACCATTATAATTTATTACTAGTTTTATACTCTTATTTTATACCATCTTCCTAATATAATCAACTGTCTTAAACAAATCTCTCCTTTATAATATCATCTTCTTCTAACTCGCCAATTAGTAAAGGACTATTAGGATTATGTTTAACTATATTATCTCTAATACTCTTCTCATCAAAATTAGCATAACAATATTTACATAAATGATTACATGTGTTATATACACCAATATCTACCATTAGTGCGCATTTACATTTCTTATCTTTTCTTGCCGTCCATGTCTTATAACTCTTACCTGTAAGTTTATAAGCAAGAGTATGTGATAAACAATCTTCTTTAATAAAACCATATTCTATTAAATTCCTATCTTCAAAGCAAGTTTGAACAGTCATATTATTATCCCTAGCACTCTTACTAAAAGACTCTCCTATTACTTTATAATCTTCTTCTGTAAAATTCCTATATTTAAGATATTTATAATTCTTTTTCGTATTTTTATATTCATCAATAAAAGAAACAATAATATGTTTAACATATCCATTAAGTAATTTGCACATCTTATTAAAAGCTTTTTTATGATATTCCAAATCATATTTATCACTTAAAAATATCGGATCATATCTAACATATATATTATCACTTCCAATAATACTAGATATCTTCTTAATACCATCAATTATCTTTTTCTTATCAATAACATTAGGCTCAATATCATCTTTATATGGCGTAAGTGTTACATGAAATAGTATTGGTTTATCTATTTCTTTTAAATACTTAATAATAGGTATAGGATTCTTGGTACAAAACATAATTAAATCAACATTATCAAAAGATATCTTATTAACTAGTTTTGGATTAAAAGGATTTCTTACCATAACAAAACCTTCTCTATATCTATTAATAAACCATCTACTATAAAAAGCCACTATATCTGTTCTACCACTTACCATTAACACCATAATATCACCAAAAAATTAATACATTACGTATTAATTTTATCATAATTAATTATAAATTAGAATATCTATTTTTGCATTCTTCAATTAATTTTAAAGCCTCTTCTTTCGAATGATAAGTACCTACTTCTACCTTAGTATTCTCTAGTTGCTTATAATTCTCAAAGAAATTTTGTATTTCTTCTAAAGTAAATTCAGGTATATTACTTAAATCATGTACCTCATTATATCTTGGATCAGAATCCACTACAGATATAACCTTACAGTCTTCTTTTCCATCATCATACATTTCTAAATAACCCACTACTCTTGCCGGTACAATACATCCTGGATAAGTTGGTTCTGTTGCTATAACTAAAATATCCAGTGGATCTCCATCTCCTGCTAAAGTATTTTCAATTATTCCATATTCTGTCGGATACCCCATCGCCGAATATAATACCCTATTCAATTTAAGTCTACCAGTTTTTTCATCTCTTTCATATTTGTTTCTTGATCTAAATGGTATTTCTACTACCGCTTCTACTACATCTTTTTTCATATTATCTCCTTCTTTCTATTCGGGGTAATTTTCCCCATTACTATAATCTATTATTACTCCATCTTGAACATTATATACAAATATATTAAACTTAATACCAACTCCAGAGTCTTCTACAGAATATCCTTCCATAATAGCTCCTTTAGCTACTAAATTATCACCATCATATACTGGTGTTACCCTATACATAACATGATTATTCGTTTTCTTAACATAATTTGCAACCTTATTTTCATATTCAAGCATAGTACCAACATTCATTTCTCTCGTACAGGTAATTAAATTCTTCTCATTTGCATTTTCTCCCGTAAGTTGATATCCAATTAAATGACATCTATTATATAAATATTTACCATCAATAAAATCATATTTAGATATATGCCATCCACTAGGTCTAACACTACCAATACTTTCTCTCTTTTCCGTAGGCATCGTATTCTTACTTACATTAGCATATGCTACACTGCATCTACCTAAATTATCTAAAGCGCCATATATTTCAAACTCTTCACTAGTATAATTATCAAAATATGGTACATTATCATTTAGTATAACATACTTATCTCCACTATATTCTGGTATATCCTCTTTACTATAAGATACCATAGGTACTTCAGTCACATTAGTACTATAAGTATTACCAATAATACCCCCTCTATATAATAAAGATATAACCATTATACAGATCGTAAGTATTAAACTACTACTCTTTTTCTTTCTTCTTTTCTTTCTACTACTCATAATAACCCCTATCTATTCATATCTAAATTATATAATAAATATTTATTATTTTCAATTACCTATACATCTATTTGACACTATTACTATAGAAAAAGAACTAAAGTAATAACTTTAATTCTTTATGAATTACATGATTCATTGTTAACAATATGTAAGTTAGAATAATATGTTGCAATTTTTGTCCTAAATAAATTATATTAATCACAGTCTTTAACAATTATTTCTGCACTTCTAGGAACATCGATATCATTACCAAAAGGCGCCGTCAATTCAGATGGCTTAGAAAAATCAAAATTTCGCATATCTAGTTTTTTAAGCCTTGTGCAGCCAAGAAATAAGCTATTACAATCAGGTGAAGCATCAGAAGTAAAACTACTTAGATCAATATTTTCTAAAGCACTGCATCCTAAAAACATTCTAAACATATTGCTAGTTTTTGAAGTAACAAAATTACTTAAATCTATACTTTTCAATTTTTTGCAATCTTCAAACATTAATTTCATAGTAGTAACTTCCGACGTATCAAAACTACTTAAATCTATCAATAAAAGATTGGAACATTTAGAAAACATACTATTTATCTCAGTTAATTTAGGCGTCCTAAAACTTGATAAATCAACTGTACTAAGTTTTACGCATTTGGAAAACATACCTGCCATAGTCGTAACATTTTTCGTATCAAATGAACTTAAATCAACGCTTTCTAATTTAGAGCAACCTAAAAACATTTCGTATAATCTAGTAACATTTTCTGTATTAAAATTTGTCAAATCAAGACTCTTAAGCGAAGAACAATCTTTAAACATTTGTGAAAGGTCACTTACCTTAGATGTATTAAAGTTTCCTTTTAAATTAACAGATTTAAGATTTGTACAGCTATCAAAGAGACCATTATTAACACCACTCATCATAGTAACATTAGAAGTATCAAAATTACTAAGATCAAGTGTTATAAGACTGCTACATAATCTGAACATTGAAGACATATCTTCGTATTCATCTTTAATAATCCATTAGAGGTTGCTATATATACTTTATTTAATTCCGTATCAGTGTTTTCTAAATAATATATTTCAACTGAACCATCACTATTAGATGATAAATCATCTACATATATAGCTCCTTCAGGAACATTATTAAATGAAACTATATCAATACTTTCAATCTTACTTTTAGTTAAATTTTCATTATTAACTAAAAAATATGTTGTACCAGAAGACATACCAACATTCTTAATTGTATCAGCTTTATATATAGCATCTCTGCCCTGTCCATATAGATTAAACTTAAATACTTGATTTTGCATTGTATTAGGATTATCTTTACTTCCATCAATATAGATATATAATCGATAATTAGAAATATTACTAGTAATTATTTCTGTATCATTAGTTAATTCGATCGTATCTCCTTGTACTTTATTACTAAAGTTGCCATTATTTAGTAAAGTAAGTACTTCTTGTTCTTCTTCTGTAGTTACTTTATATAATTACCATACAAAAGAAGTTTCTGCTAAAGATGTAGGAAACACTTCTAGATCTAAATATAAATCCATAGTAGCAGTATCATTATCACATAAGTTTTCTAAGTTAACACTTATATCTTTATATAGACCTTTTTCTTTATTAGTTATAGGTCTAAGACCATTTCCATTAATGGTTTTACCATCTAAAAAGACGATTTCTGGAGCACATACTTTTCAAAAGACAAAAGCATTAATATCACTGCTCCACTCAAGCCATGCTAAAGTACCTCCCAAAAGAAGTACCATACCTATTACTAGTATTACTATTATTTTACCTTTCTTACTTAAATTCTTTATCTTCTTCATAACTTCCTCCTTTTAAAGCACGAAAAAGCACTAGTATAAAATACTAGTACTTCTCTATTATTTAATATAGAATTCTTGTAAACCCTTATTTTATAAGAATTTACCCCCCTCACCATGTTAACAAAGAGGGAACATTTTTCAAAGAGATATTATTCAAAATAAAAGTAATACTTTTCATATTTTGTCATCTCCTATCTATTTTAAGAATACTATAATTTTGAAAGACTTTCAATAAGAAAAGAAGAAATATCTAATTTTCTTCTTTCATACTCTTTTCTATTTTTTTTATTTCTTCAACTGTCTTACCTGATATTTTAGAAATATATTCATAGTCAGTATTTTCTTTAAGCATATTCTTAATCATTTCAATTTTATTAGATTCAATACCTTCAGTAATACCTTCTGCACGACCTTCTGTGCGACCTTCAGAAAGACCTTCAGCTTTTCCTTCAGCAAGTCCTTCACTAAAACCTTGTTCATGTCCAGTCTTTCTTGCATCCTCTTTTATATTATGCTCTACTAAAGCATCCATCTTTTCTTTTTCCCAATAATGAATATTATAAAGTAATTCCTCATTTGTCATAGTAATCACATCCTCCATAAATTTATTCACTTCATCTTCCGATAATATTTTACTCATTATCTCATATAATTCTGTATATTTCTTACTCATAAGTCCTGCCATAAATACAGCTGAAAAACTCATTTCTTCATCACCATTATAATATAAGTCATAGAAATATGCAAGATTTGCTGAATATTTTTCTATCCTATCTGATGTAATTACCTTATTTATTCGGTCATACTCTACTAAACTAGATAAGCCTACTTTTTTATCCTCTTCCTCACTTGCATTTAAATTCAATTGATAAAGATACTCTGTATCAAAATCTTTAATATAATTATTATTAACCTCTAATCTTAAAGTATCTATTCTTTCCAAATACAAATCATTTCTTTTCTTTACTGTTTGATATTTGGTTCTATTAACCTCTATTTGAATTAAATATCTACTTCCAAATTTAACTTTAATATCGACAACTCTTCCCTTCTCTTTAATATTTCCTTTAATTAATTCTTTATCAAGAAAGATAAGACAGTCTCCTTTATCTATTTTTAAATTCATCAAATCTACAAGAAACTTTTCTAATATATTAGGATTTCTTTGCATAACCGACTTAAACATAAAATCTCTTGTCAGTGAAATAAATTTCATCGTTTCATCTAATTTTTCTAAGTAATTAATATTTATCTTTTCTTTTAACATTGTATCCTTCTTTCTTCACCATTATTTAAACCCAATTACTATTCTTTTTATTTAATAAAATATTAAGTCATAATAACTCCTTTCTAAAGGATAACTTTTTACCCTTCATATATCTTATTAAACAAAAGGTACCTATTTTTGTAAGAATTTCAAAAATTTCTTCAAAAAAATGCAAAATTTGACACTTTTTTGTGTAAAGCAAACGCAAAAAGCGAACAAAAAAAAGAACTAGTCTTTATATACAATTAACTGTCCTTCTTTTAAATAAATATTATTATTTTGTCTAAGCAAATTATTAAGATTAGCTTCAAGTCTTCGATTAACATTAAGAAGCGTATCTCCTTCTTTTGTTAAATAATATTTAACATCTCTTTTAGGTACAAGAATAGTAACTCCTGGATAAATATAATCAGCAGTATTCATACCATTTAGTAATGCAAGTAGATTATAATCAGTATTATATCTTCTTGCTATTTCGTATAAAGTATCCCCTTTTTCTATCGTATACATATCAAAATATCTATTCATCGTTGGAATAACTATTTGATTACCTACAGCAAAAGAACTCCCTGGATTAAGATTCTCCAGTACTTCTATATTAGTACCTACTTTATTAGCAATTGACTCTATTGTATCACCAGGCTCTATAAAATAAATATCATACATAAAGTATTATCCTCCTTACTTTATCATATGATATTTATCCCTATTTGTGAATTAATACTTTATCTTTTATTAATATAGAAGCTCCTATACAAGAAGAATACTCGCTATTATCCATAATAATTATCTTTTTACAAAAATAATTTTCTAATAATCTAATAAATGATTTATCAAGAGATAATCCTCCTGTAATAATAATATTATCCTTTAGTTCTATATCTTTTAAGTTATATAAAATATTATCTATAATAAGATTATAAGTACCAAGAAGTATTTCATCCTTACTATATTTATTTAGTAGTAGACTAACAGTATTATAATTAAATAAAATAGTATTCATATTATTAAATTTAACCCTAGTATTATTTATATTAATACTATCAATATTTAATATACTCTTTACTTTATCAATAACCCTTCCATAATAGTTAAAATCATCTATTACATAATCAGTAATCTTATTATTTTTAAAATTAATAATCTTTAAACTATTACCAATATCAATAATCGTACCTATTTTATATTTAGTACTAGCATAATTAACTAAAGAATTAATTTCATTAAAAAAATGTTCTCTACCTAAACTTCTTTCTAATAATCTTTTTCTAATACCTGTTAATTTAAAAGATGTTACCCTATATTCATTTAAATTAATACTACTTCTAAGGATATTAATAATTCTTCCATAAGCACTAATATAATCATCTTTTATTCTTAAATAACATTTAGAAATAATATTACCATCATTATCTATTAAAATACCTTTAACACTAATATTACCAATATCTACTGCCATAGATAAATTCTTCATCTTTCACCTCTCTTCTATTATATAAAAGAGAAAAAGAAAAAGATGTCGAAAAAACATCTTAATATCCAGAAACACCAATTATTGATTCATCATTAGTAATAAAGTCTTCTACTTCAATATGCCTATACTCTTTTTTAGAATCTCTAATATAAATATCTTTAATACCAGCATTAATAATCATTCTTTTACATAAAGAACAAGGACTAGACTTTTCCACATACTTTCCATCAGAATGATTTTTACCAACTAAGTATAATGTTGAACCAAGCATTTTAGAGCGTTCAGCACTAATAATAGCATTTTGTTCAGCATGAACACTTCTACAAAGTTCATATTTTTCTCCTCTCGGAACATTTAACTTTTCTCTTATGCATTCATGCATTTCACTGCAGTTCTTTCTTCCTCTTGGAGCACCATTATATCCAGTCGATATAATCTCATCATTTTTAACAATAATAGCTCCCCACATTCTTCTTATACATGTAGATCTCTCTAAAGCTACTTCCGCCATATCTAAATAATAATTAATTTTATCAATTCTTTCCATTGTACTACCACTCCTTAAAAAAAATTATATCATACTTTTACTCTCTTTTATAGACTTTTTTATATAATTTTGATAAACTATAGTTGGTGATAGTATGAATAATAAAACAAAAAGTATCTTAAAAAGTATTGGAACAATATTTCTTTTATTAACCTTTAGTTCCTTCTTTTTTATAATATTTAATATAAATAAACAAAACATCTCAGATAAACAGTATCTAATCTACTATTCAATATCTAATATAATATTACTAGGAATCTTTATCTATATTTATAAAGATACCCTTATAAAAGATTTATCTTTTTTTAGAAAGAATTTCTTTAGTAATTTCTTTACTTCATTCAAATATTGGCTAGTAGGTTTTATTATCATGTATATAAGTAATTATATTATAACCCATATCTTAAATATGCATATAGCAAATAATGAAATATCTGTAAGAAACTTTATAAATATAAATCCTCTATTAATGATATTAAATACTTGTATATATTCACCAATCGTTGAAGAATTAGCCTTTCGAAAAAGTATTAAAGATTGTACTTCTAATAAATGGATATATATCCTAGCAAGTGGCTTATTATTTGGACTACTACATATTATAAGTAATATAAATAGTCCTCTAAGTTTATTATATCTAATACCATATGGATCTTTTGGTATAACCTTTGCTACTCTATATTGTAAAACAAATAATATCTATAGTACCATAACCATTCATGCTATGCATAATACTCTAGCTATCATTATCTATCTACTAGGAGTAACCCTATGAGAAAGTTTATAAGATTTTTATTCTTTGTATTATTACTCTTCCTCTTACTATTAATATATGGAAGATATGTCGGTACAGAAGGATTAATAACCAAAGAATATAGTATAAATACTAATATTGATGAATCATTTAATGGATTAAAAATAGTTCATTTTAGTGATTTACATTATTTAAGAGTAGCAAACAAGAATACATTAAAACAAGTAGTAGAGGAAATAAACTTAATAAATCCCGATATCGTTTTCTTTACTGGAGATCTTATTGATAAAGATTTTAAACTAAATGATAAAGAAAAAAATAATTTAATAAGTGAATTATCTAGCATAAAAAGTAAATATGGGAAATATGCAGTATTAGGTAATCACGATTATATGAAAGAAGAAGAACTATTTAAAGAAATATATTCATCTAGTAACTTTATCCTACTACAAAATAGTTATGATATAATATATGGAAATAATAATGATAAACTATTTATTGGAGGATTAGATACTTATTCTTTTGGTAAAGCCGATATTTCTAAAGTAATGGAATACTTTAGTGATAATGAAGATATAAATTATAAAATAATACTATGTCATGAACCAGACTATATCGATACAATAGTAAAAGATTATCATGTAAACTTAGTATTAAGTGGCCACTCTCATAATGGTCAAATAAATATACCATATATAAAGAAATTCTTCTTACCAAAAGGAAGTAGAAAATATTATAATAACTATTACAAAGTACAAGATACAGATTTATATATATCTAGTGGTATTGGATTATCTAGATTAAACCTAAGAATGTTTAATAAACCCTCTATTAACTTTTATCGCATAAACAAAATTACAGAGTAATTTCTCTGTAATTTTTTAAATATCAATTTCCTTTTTACTTACCTTCTCTAATTCTTTTAAACTCTTATTAGGAGTAGGCATATCCTCTGGCATCATACCACCTAACTCTTTAATTGTCTTTCTAATTTTCTTCCCAACTTTATAATGAACATTATTTGCTTTACCCTCTCCCTCTACATTATCATTTCTTATCTTTTGTTCAGCCTGAGATATTCTAAATAGATTCGCCGCTAGTTCATCACTACCCATATTATCCAAAATATCTTCCCTATATCTTAAACCTTTTCTTTTAGCAA
>CAMODE010000028.1 GCA_946611235.1 uncultured Caryophanales bacterium
GTCGTGCTATTAAATGAGAAGAAAAAAATAGATAAATATGAATATAATCAAATTTTATCTATTTTTAACTAATTAATTAAATTTACTCTTAATTTCTGTTTAAAATACACTTAGCAGTTCTAACCATTTGTGCAGAATATCCCATTTCATTATCATACCAAGCAATTACTTTAACTAGTTGTTTTCCATCTGCTTCCACTACCTTAGTAAGTGATAAATCCACTAATGAACCACATTTACTTCCAATTATATCAGATGATACAATTGGATCAGTAGTCACTTCCAAAGTATCATTAACATTATTCATAAAAGCACTATTCAATTCATCCACTGTTACTTTTTCTGTAAGTTCCAAAGTCAAATCAACAAGAGACCCATCTGATACCGGTACTCTAAGAGCTCCTCCTGATAACTTACCATCCAAACTAGGTATTACTTTACCAATAGCGCTAGCAGCTCCTGTACTAGTTGGAACAATATTCATCGCACAAGCTCTACCCCTTCTTTCACTAATACCTTTCTTGTGTGTAACATCTAAAGTTACTTGATCATTAGTATATGCATGAACCGTAGTCATAAAGCCTCTTTCAATACCAAAAGTATCATTAATAACTTTAAGTACGGGAGCTAAACAATTTGTTGTACAAGAAGCTGCTGATATAACTTCTTCAGTACCATCTAATATATCTTCATTAACATTATAAACAATTGTTTTAGCATCTCCCTTACAAGGGGCACTAACAAGTACTTTCTTAGCACCAGCCTTAATATGCTTATAAGCATCTTCCACTTTAGTAAATCTACCCGTACACTCAAATACTAAATCAATACCAAGTTCTTTCCAAGGTAAACTTTCTGGCTCCGTTTCCTTAAATACCTTTGTCTTCTTACCATCAACAATAATACCTTCTTCATCAAAAGAAACTTCTTTCTCATATCTTCTAAAATTAGTATCATATTTAAGTAAATAAGCAAGTTCTTCACTACTAGACAAATCATTAATAGCTACCACATCAAAAAAACTATCTTCCTCCATTATTCTATATACTAATCTTCCTATTCTTCCAAAACCATTAATTGCAATTCTCATATTATCATCCTTTCCTTATTCATCAGCATAATTATCAAAGTATCCCTGTACATATACAACCGGAGTACCCTTATCACCAGAACCACTCGTTAAATCACAAAGAGAACCTACTAAATCAGTAATTCTTCTTGGAGTAGTACCCAAACTCTTATTTTGACCCACTAAATTACTATCCTTTTTCTTAATTTCTTCTTTCATAGCTCTATTAAGTTCTTCTCCCCTTAAATTATCTAAGTCATTATCCGATATATATTTAAGTTTAATTTCATTCGGAGTTCCCTCTAGTCCTTCAGTATAAAATGGGGATACCACTGGATCAGCAAGTTCCCATATCTTACCTACTGGATCTTTAAAAGCACCATCTCCATATACCATAACCTCTACATGTTTACCAGTTTCTTCAAACATTCTCTTTTGAATATCATGTACAAGCTTATCCCCTTCTTTGGGAAATAACTTAAGTCTTTCATCGGTACTCTTATTTGAACCCAAAAGACCATATTTAGGATTACATCCACTACCATTAATACTTTCTGTCATAATATCATCAAGGCCTAATATAATATCAGCATCTTTTAATAATTTTTTTGTTCTTTCTCTCGTATGAATATCACAAGCAAGAACATTCTTGGTATATTTAAAAATATCTTTCGGATTATTAGAAAAGATAAATTCTATCTCGCAATCTTCTTTATTACAAATATCCGAATAAACATCAACATAATTTACTCCCGTAAACTGATGTTTATACTTTCTAAAATACTTATCATAAGTATCAATACCAAAACAGTCACTATAAGGATTAATATCATGTTCAAAAAGTAATTCTTCACTAAATAAATGATTACCAACCTCATCTGAAGGATAAGAAAGCATCATATATATCTTCTTACTACCTCTAGCAATACCTTTAAGTATCATTGAAAATCTATTTCTACTTAATATTGGAAATATAAGTCCAACTTTCCCATCCGGATACTTATTTCTAATATCACTAGCAATATCATCAACACTTACATAATTACCATAACTAATACTAACAACAGCCTCTGTAATAGCAATAATATCCCTATCTCTAATTTCAAAATTTTCTTCTTTACTAGCCCTAATTACTGAGTTTACAACAACATCTTCTAAGTCATCACCATTTTTAATAACTCCAGTTCTAATACCTCTACTTGTTGTACCAACACATCTCACACTATCACACTCCTATAATAATTATATAATATAGGAAAATAAAAATAAAGAAAAAGATAGTTATTTTACACTAGTTTATGTAAAGAATTATTAATACCAGAAGATATCACTATTGCAAGTTTATCTATTATAAAATCAATTTCTTTCGGAGTAACAATAAAATTATAAGATAGAGAATCTAATACTTCATTAATAAGACCTCTTTTTTCTTCTTCACTTAAAGTACCAAAAAGTCCAGCAAGTTCTCCCCTTTCTTTATTACTTAAATCCCTATCTTTAATCTTATCATAATAATCATTTCTACTATAAATAAGCTTATTTTTATTCTGATTATCCTTAATATAAGAAATATGTTTGAATAAAAAATCAATCGTATCATATACAATAATAGAAGAGCTAACTACTGTTGGAACACCAATAGCAATAACCGGGATACACAAAGTATCAAAACTAATCTCTTTCCTCATATTTCCTACTCCACTACCAGGATGAATACCAGTGTCAGTAATCTGTATACTCTTATTAATTCTAGTTATCGAAGAAGCTGCTAATGCATCTACTGCTATCACAATATCCGGTTTAATTCTTTCTACTACCGAAGAAATAATATCCACAGTTTCAATCCCCGTATCAGCCATAACCCCTGGACTAATACCTGATACACTTCTAATACCATCACTAACATTTTCTCCAAGTACATATAAATACCTCGTAATCAAAGTATTTTGAATAACTTTAGGTCCTAAACTATCTGGAGTACTTTTCTCATTACCAAGTCCAATTACTAAAGCAGTATAATCCTTCTTTAATTTCAAACTATCAATCATAGTCTTTAACTCACTAGTAAAGATATCTTTAACCTTATCCCTATTACCACTATCCGTAACATCATCAAACTCAATAGTAATATATTTACCTTCTTTTTTATTTAATAAAGAACTATTATCCCTATCAACATCAACCATAGTTACTTTAATACCATCTTTTTCATATATATCACTCTTAATATTAGACCTATTATTTTCAATACTATCAAGTACCAAATCACTCCTAATATCATACTTTTTTAAGTCAATTTCATGATTCATAATCATCACCAATAATATTTTTCACAAAAATAGCAGAAAATATTTGCTTTTTTATTATTTTTTTGATAAAATTATAAGTAGTTTTGGGAGGAGATGAATTTATCATGGCAAACGTTAAAAATGCAAAGAAGAAAATTAAGCAAATAAGCAAAGTAACTTTAGCACATCAACAACTTAAGTCTACTGTTAAAAATGCTATCAGAAACACTGATAAAGCCGTAGCAGCAGGTAATAAAGAAAATGCTGAAAAAAGTTTAAAATTAGCTATCAAATCTTTAGACAATGCTAAAGTAAAAGGCTTAGTACATAAAAACAAAGTTGATAGAGAAAAATCAAGATTAACTAAAAAAGTAAATTCAATGGAAGTAAAATAATTACTTCCATTTTTTATTTATAAAAAGTTCTTTACTTTTTTAAACAAGTATATATAATACAAGGCACACATTGAAAGGAGAATATTATGCCTATTACTACCGAAGATTTAGTATCATCTTTATTATTTATTGGATATGATAAAGTTGATTCAGCACTATTTATCAGTGCTAAAAATGTCATTGCAAAAGTATTTAAACTAGAAGATTATTCAATAAATAAATTCTTTAATAGCCCTATAACATTTAATGGCACTTTCTTCAAATTAAAAGAAGGATTATCATTAAATAGTTCAATTAGCACGATATTAAATAGAAATAAAGACTTAACTAATTATTTAATATCTACTGGTTTTGGAACAGTATCAGATAAACCTAAAACTAAAGCACTAGTTATGAATAGTTCTAACTAGTGTTCTTTTTACATTACTAGAATTATCTTAAACATAGATTTTACTCTAAATATATTGCTTTTTCTATAAAAAAAGCATATAATGTATTTGGAAAGAGAAATCTATCCATAATAAAAATGTGGGTAACACCTAGTTTCAAGGTGTTCTCTCCATAAACAAGTTTATAGAGCACCCCTAGGTGCTCCTTTTATTTCATATGATCATAACTTTATTAAAGCTATGATGACAAGAATAGTTAAAGCGTAAGCAGTAACTAGTTCCAATCCCAAATCCCCCTTTCTGGAGTATCTAGACATACAATCACTCCCTTATCTTGGCATAAATGCTTTCAAAAAAGGAGAGAACACCAATAGGTATTAACCACATCAACCATTATATCATCTATAAAACTTTAGTCAATACAAATACTCAAGTTTTTTTATTTTATCTGCAAAGCCTTTATTTATAAGCAATCATCATTATCAAAATGCATAAAAACATAATTTGTGTATTTACTTTCAATCATGTTTAAATTATAATAGACATTACATGAAGGAGGAATTATGGAAAAAGAATACTTAACAAAAGAAAATTATGAAGAACTGCAAAAGAAACTAGACTCGCTATATCAAAAAGGAATAGAATCAGCCGAAGTAACTAATAAAAGTGAAGAAGAATATAAAATACTAAGCGATGCAGTTGATACATTAGAATATAATATTAACGATTTAGAAAGGCAAAACAATAACTATATAAATACTAATACCAATATATTAAAACAAAAACTATATAAAATTACATGTAGTGTCGCTTTATTTAATACTTTGATAGCGACCGCCCTAGTCTTGCTATTAAATGAACTGAATGTAGCGCCATCAATAATCTTCAGTTTAGTATTTGGTGACGGTCTTTTTGGTAGTATTGGTTGTATTGTTTTAATGGATAAAATATCTAAAAAAAGGATATCCAAAAAAGAAAAAGCATTAAGAGAAGAAATTGAAAAAAAATCAAAAATAAAAGAATTAAAAGAAGAATATTCTTCCAAGATAAAAGAAAGTAATATACTTTGGAAAAAACACCTTGAAAATAATGACAGTTATAGCAATATTCTATCAGAAATAGATTCTCTAGAAGAACAAATAAGTGAATTTGAAAGAGAATTTACAAATATCTATCTATCACAAATTCAAGAAGAAAATACAATATCTAAACCTAAAACTAAAGCATTAGTTAAACCAAATAACTAATGCTTTTTTGTATTTCACCATACGAGTACATCAAAAGTAAACATTTAAAGACTCCATAACTAGAATAATCTTCAACTTAAATTTTACTCTAAATATATTGCTTTTTCTATAAAAAAAGCATATAATGTATTTGGAAAGAGAAATTTATCCATAATAAAAATGTGGATAACACCTGTTTGGAAGGTGTTCTCTCCATGTTGACATGAAGGCACCCCCTGGGTGCCCCTTTTTTTATTTTGTACGATTATTCTTACTTATTACAGCAAGAAGAATTAGTACCGTCAAGGCATAAGCCAAGACAAGTTCCACTTACTTAAACCCCCTTCTTTAGTTGATTCTTTCAGCATACAATCACTCCTTCCTCGAATAATCAAAAAAGGAGAGAAACACCAATAGGTATTAACCACATCAACCATTATATCATCTATAAAACTTTAGTCAATACAAATAATCAAGTTTTTTCAATTTATCTACAAAGCCTTTATTTATAAGCAATTATCATTATTAAAAACACATACATTTGTCTAAAGTGCAATATGACTATTTACTTTTAATTTTAAATATATTATAATAAATATTACTTAAGGGAAGGAAAGCACATATGAAAGTAGATTTTGAATATTTAAAAAAAGACGAATATTTTATACACCTTATGGGTCAATTAAAAATTTTAGAAATCGAAAAAAATAAATTAAAAGAAGACTACGATAAAGCAAAAATTTTACATGATGAAATTGATGGCATAGACACTGATATATGCGAAATTATTGATAATATCAATAATAATAATTCTTATATTGAACTTCAGCATCCAGGAAAAATAGAACTATTTAAACTAAAAAGAAAAAAAAGAAAATTAAAAGAAAAATTATCTGATCTAAAACAGAAATTACAGAAATTAAAAGAAAAAGAAGAAAATTATGAATGTGAATTTTGTATTGTAGAAAGGAAATCCTTTAGTGCCAATATAAATTATATTAGGAAAGATATGGAAATACAAAATTATATAAGAGAAAAATTATCAAACTCTAATCCAGTAACAAAAAAACTAATTAAAGAAGAAAACCAGTAATTCTTCTTTTTATTTTATATTAAATCTTTATACAAGAAATATCTCTTAAAGGAGTATCCGCGGATTAATTTATTAATCCGTTAGCGATAGCGGTTAAATAAAAAAAGACTAGAATATAAACATTCTAATCTAAATCATGTCTTGAAAGAATTTCCGCAGGAGTCTTTCTAATCGTATTAAATACCGGGAATAATCCAACAAATAAATTAAATAAATATATAAAGATAATCGTAATAACTACTCCAAATAAATTAATAACAAATAAATTAGATAAATACTTAATATCAGATAAAACATCTAATATATAAGCCATAAATAAGATACCAGGTATACTAGCAAGTGTTGTAATAGCAAATATCTCACCAAAGAACATCTTATAAATATCAATTTTCTTAACACCAATAGCCCTATATATACCAACTTCTTTAACTCTCGATAAGAAAGAAGACCTAATCATTAAAAATATCTCTATTAAAGATATACCAAGAATAATACCCGAAGAAATAAGTGCACTTCTCGTACTCTCGTTTTTATTCTCTTTGTATTGTTCTAATAATTTATCATAAACATTAACAATATTCTTACCTTTTTCTCTAAACTCACTAATAGTCTTATCCTTATCATTAGACTTAATAACAATATTATCTTTATTAGTAATCAAATTATATTTAATCGTATTATTATTAACAAAATAATAATTATAATTAAATTTACTATCATAATAGCCCACTACTACTAACTTTTTATTATTAACAGAGTAATCAATCTCTTTATTAAGCTTAATATTATATTCATTACTAATATTAACAATAACCTCATAATCATTCTCTGGTAATCTACCCTTCTTTAATTCAATCTTATCTTGATATAAAGAATAATCAATCAAAGAACTATCACTCATATCGGGTACCATAGCATAATCATCACTACTACTAGAATTAGCTAAAATATTTATAAATAAACTATCTTTAACATAAATACTAGGACTACCTAAATTAGTAATACCCACTATCGTAAAAGGATTCATATTATTAATAAGAGCTTCTCTACCCATCATACCTTCTACATCTTTAATACCAATCATTTTAGCCATACAAACAGGCTCATCAAACATTTTATTAATAGCAAAAGAATCCACTACTATCTCATAATCATTTTCAGGCATTCTACCATATACTAAATCTTTATCACTAATCATATCAATAGATGATAAAGATCCCTCTAGAGATCCTCCACCTCTACTCGTTTGATAATAATCATTAAACTTCAAATTAAAGTTTACAATTGAACTACCAGGCATCATATAATCAATACTATCAAGTTTTTCATAAGATAGATAATCATCTACTTTAATATCCTTCTCATTAAGAAGCAAATACTCTTTATTCGCCGTAACAAAATCATAATCATCTATCTTAATAGTAGCCATAATCGAACTAACGGCATACATTAAAAACATTCCTGATAAAAAGAATCCAAATAAAAGTAATTTCTTTAAGAAAGAATAATCAAATACTTTCTTAAATCCATTAATAAGTAAAGTAATAGGATTAAGTATTGATGAATATTTCTTCTTAATATCTTTATTAATAATACTATTAAAATCAAACTTATACTTATCAATATCTTCTTTACCAATTTTCTTATAATGATCATCTACTAACTCAATACTAGAATTATCATCAATTACTTCTATCTTGTTATTAGTATTACTCTTAATATAAATATTACCAGAACTAACAACAATATCAAGTTTAATCTTCTCTCCATCATTAGAATAAATATTAATATCATGCTCACCTATCTTAGAACTATCCTTATTACCAAAATCTTTTAAATAAAAGGTATTATCTAATCTATAATCAAGTTCATCATCTGGTTCATTCTTATAGTCTTTAATAACCGTACCATCTTTAATCTCAATAATTCTTGTTGCATAAAACTTAGCAAGATCTACCTCGTGAGTAACAAGTATTACTAATCTATCTTTCGATATAGCCCTAATAATCTTCATAATCTCAAGCGAGTTCTTACTATCAAGATTACCCGTCGGTTCATCTGCGAGTATAATATTAGGATCTTTAACAATAGCTCTAGCAATACCTACTCTTTGCCTTTCACCACCAGAAAGCATTGAAGCAGGTCTCTTTTTATATCTTAGCATTCCTACCTTATCTAATACATATTCTACTCTTTTCTTAATCTCCTCTTTATCTTTAATACCAAGCATTTTAAGAACAATAGCAACATTATCAAATACCGAAAGATCCTCTACTAACTTATAGTCCTGAAATATATAACCAATATTTAAATTTCTAATCTTATCAGTCTTATAAGAAAACTTCGAATTAATCTTCTTACCATCAATATAAATATTACCCTTACTAAGTTTATCTAATCCCCCAATAGTATTAAGAAGTGTTGTCTTACCACAGCCACTAGGTCCAAGTAGTGCTACTAAACCTGTACTATCTAAACTAATTGAAGTATCATTAATCGCATGAACTTCATTTCTCTTATGCCTATTAAAATATTTATTAGCATTCTTAATTTCTAACATTATACTTCCTCCTTAAGAGTCTTCATAGCACTATCCTTAAAGATCTTCTTAGCAAACTTAGTACTAATCAAATAAGACATAAATAATAGTATTATATAAAGTAATATATAATCTTTAACACCCATATATTCAATTATTGTATGAGCAAAACCTACATTAATAACATTAAAATAATTAAGTACAAGGAATACTCCAAATAACAAATAAGCAATATTAGCATCATTAAGAAGTTCAATAATAAGAATTTCTCTCGATACCTTTTTAGTAGCACCTAGCATACGAATCGTCGTAAAATAAATATTCCTAGATTTAAGTATAACCTTTATAACAAAGTAAGAAATAAAGAATAAAACTACCACTAATATAACTGTAACAATTGTTTTAAATATTCTAATTGCAGCTACTGCCTCAGAATTAACTAAAGCATCCGTAAGTTTTAAAGTAGTATAACCACTATCATTTAATTTACTAATAGTACTATCAATATCCTTAACATTCTTAACAAAGACACTACTCTGATAACTATTCCTATTAAATAACTTATTATAATCCGTGCTACTAATAAAGATAGCCCCATTAATACCATCAAAATCTTTAATACCAAGTAAACTTTCCATATTCTTCTTATTATAAGTCTTTTCCACTTTCAAATTAAGACTATCTTTATAATATAAATTATCAATATCAATAACAATATCACTACCTATACAATATTCATTCTTACATAAATAATTCATATCACTAGATATATATACCATTCCCTCACTAATACTTCTCTTAGGTACAATTCTAAAATTATTAACATAATTAGAACTATCATAATATTTACCTTGAAATAATACTTTTAAATTACTATACATCTGATTAATCTGATAAGTAAGATTATTAAGAATACCATCACTAACATAAATAACATCATCCATATAATAGCCATTCGAATCAGTATAAGATATACCCACTATTTTAACCGGAGTACTCTTATCTAATTCCCCTGTATACATGTCTCTTAGATATAACTCTCTATCCATTAATTCATCAGCCATATAACGAATATAATAATCATTCTTCGAACCAGATAAAATAACCTCATTATCATTTTCTGGTTTTCTGCCCATATCTATCTTACCATTAAAATTATCTATACTATTAACTCTTGTCGTAAGATAGTAATTATCATCACCTAAATCAATCTGTGTATCAAGTAGTAAATCATCCTTAATAATATAATCAACATTACTAATTTTCTCTATATTACTATAGTCTTCATCACTAAAAGAAGTACCATCTTTTTTCTTTATAATAATTCTCTCTTCGTCATTATTAAGAAAGAAACCATTATAACCGCTAATACTTTCTAAATGTTCTTCCTCTTTAAAAGAAGCATACTCTGATATCAAAGCCGTTGTAATAAATAAATAAACAAGAAGTACTAATAAAAACTTCGGTATAATATTAAAAGTATTTCTAATGCCAAGTCTTATCTTTGATAAAAAACTAATATTCTTATAATCATTTTCTTCAGTATTAGATACTTCTTTATATTTCTTTAACTCTTTATCTTCGAGTACTTTACCATCGTGCATCTTTATCTTTCTCGTAGCATACTCTTCGACCTGTTCATAATTATGTGTAACAATAATAACAAGTTTATCTTTAGATATTTCACTAAGAAGTTTAATAATACCTTTTGCCGACCTACTATCAAGATTACCTGTTGGTTCATCTGCTATTATAATTGGCGTATCTTTAGCAAGAGCTCTAGCAATAGCTACTCTTTGTTTTTGACCACCAGATAATTTAGATACCTTAGTATTCCTAAATTTATATAAATCAACAGTTCTAATTAATTCCAATACCTTTTCTTTAATATCTTTCTTCTTAGCCCCATTAAGTAACATTACAAGTTCAATATTCTGATATACCGTATAACTATTAACAAGATTAAAAGACTGAAAAATATTTCCAATATATCTTCTACGGTAATCCTCAAAATCAGCTTCCGTATAATGACTAGTCTCTTCCCCATTAATGTACATTTCCCCTTCTTCATAAGAATCAAGTCCACTTATAACATTAAGTAATGTTGACTTACCACTACCAGACTCACCAGTAATAACAACAAATTCACCCATCTTAAATTCCAAATTAAGACGACTAAATCCCGAAGCAATAACCCCTTTACTATAATAAAACTTTGATACATTCTTAAGTTTAATAATACTTTTCTCCATATATTCCTCCTACATATTAATTATACTATTTTTTTATTAATTTATCTTCCTTTTTCATCATATATTTACACTTTACACATAAAGTGTAAATCATATTATAATCTAATTAATAAATGACAATACTATTTTTCTAAAATGAGGTTCCAAATTGGAACCTCAAGTTTCCATAACAATATAATTACCTAAGTTTTTATATCTGACACCACACTTTACCTTTTTGGTCAATTTTTTTGACCAAAAGTTCATACCATCAACATCCCTCCATTTGCGGTCAAAATTTTTGACCACAAAATACTGTACTTATAATCACTAACTTATTTTTTTTTTTAGTACAAATCTTACAATGATAAATGTTTGTCAAATCATTATCAAGCATTATATATTTACATTTATTTCATATATTTTATCTTTAATATTTACCTTTTTTTCCATTGTCAATTCATTCATACCAAACTCTCCTATCTACAATCTACTAAGTAATTCTTTAATCATTTTTTCATCTTTAATCTTATTAATAGCAAAACACTTCTTACCTAAATCTTTAAAAGAAGCGCCACAGTGATATACATCACTTTCATCTATAATAATAAATCTATCATGAAATCCATTATCCATCTTAAAAGTAACATTACTATACTGACTATTATATTTACTAATTAAATTATTAGCAATATTTTTACTATATATAGTAATCTTCTTATTAGTCTTTAATAAAATATCTAATAACTCTTTAGATACATAATTATCAATAACAATAATATTCTTTTTAGAAGTATCAATAATTTTAAGAAGTAAACTATACGCATCATATATTTCCCCATCATAAAAAATTTCATTGCTAATACAATCAAACTTATAAAAAGTCTCCTTAAGTAGTTTAATATCGTTATCATGTTCTAATACTAAATTATTAATATATCTTTGTTCTAATAAATTATCCGATATAAATCTTCTCATTCCAACAAAAGCATTCATAATAGCAATACTAGTTTTAATAGCCTTATTTGTTTTAAGTAATGAACTAAGCATAGCAACTCCTTGCTCCGTAAAAGCATATGGTAAATACTTTATATTTAGCCCTTGCCTCTTCTTGTTTTTGTTCAAGGCCACACTTTGTGGCCTTGAAATATTATTATTAACATCATTCTGTATAAAATCATCTTCATTCAAGATCACATTTTGTGATCTTGAATATAATAGTTGAAGTTCATCTTGCGTTAATTGAAAACAAAAGTCTTCAGGAAATCTATCCTTATTTCTCTTAACAGCCTGATTAATTATTCTTGTCTCAGTATCATAAAAATACGCCAAATCCTTATCCAAAATAACTTGCTTTCCTCTTATCTCAAAAATATAATCTTCAATCTTTACATTATCTCTAACAATTATTTCATTCATCTATATCCCTCCCATCTACAGTCTACTAAATAATTCTTTAATCATTTTTTCATCTTTAATCTTACAAATAGCAAAACACTTCTTACTCAAATCTTTAAAGGAAGCTCCACAGTGATATACATCACTTTCATCTATAATTATAAATCGATCATGGAATCTATTATCAATCTTAAAAATAACATTACTATACTGACTATTATATTTATTAATTAAATTATTATCTATATTTTTACTATATATAGTAATATCTTTATTAGTCTTAGATAAAACATCCAATAACTCTTTAGATACATAATTATCAATAACAATAATATTCTTTTTAGAAGTATCAATAATTTTAAGAAGTAAACTATATGCATCATATATTTCTCCATCATAAAATATCTCATTACTAAATGTTTTATTATTAAAATTATTTTCTAATATTTTAATTCTATCATCATGATCCAATAACATATTCTTATAAAAATTTTGTTCTAATAAACTATTAGATAAATAGTTTTTCATTTTAATAAAAGCATCCACTATTTTTAAACTCATTTTAATAGCCAAATCACTTTTTAAAACACCTGCAAGCATTGTAACACCATGTTCGGTAAAGACATATGGTAAATACTTTCTATGTTCACCACGTCCCTTATTCTTTAAGGTGCCAAATTGGCACCTTAAAGAATTATATTCACTCTCAGTTAACTGAAAGCAATAATTTTCAGGAAATCTTTTAATATTTCTAGCAACTTGTCGATTTAATTGTTTAGTCTCGTATTCAAAGAACATAGCAAGATCAGAATCAAGCATAACCCTTTGACCTCTTACCTCATAAATATAATTTTCAATTCTAACATCATCTTTAATTATTAACTCATTCATACCAAAACCCTCCAAAAAATTATTTTTTTTACCGCCAATCTTAGGTACCAAAACTTTATCACAAATCATATAGCATGTCAATACATTTTTTAATATATTTATTTACTTGAACAAAAAAAGATAACTGTATTAGTTATCTTTCCGATATATATTTAAAATTATTAAACACAAAATGAAGTCAATTCAAAATATTTACCAATTGAATCAATAAGTAAAATATAATTGCATCCGCCAGCATTTGCTTTTCTTGTATTGTATGTTATTATTTCTTGAATATTACTGTATTCGTCCAATTTAACTGCATTAAAGTTGCTTACATCAGTGCTTGTTGAATTATACTTATATACATTACCAGATTTAGTTAAAATATATAGTATATATTCATCAGTAGGTGAAGTAAATAATATGATATCTTTAGCATCAGATATATTTTCTATATTTTCATTAAAATCAACACTTACTGTTCCATTAATATCTAAACTAAATGTATGTTTACTATCATTTTCTATTTTTAAAATATTAAAATCACTTTTACCAAACTTATTCAATTCTTCAACATCTAATTCATTATTTACACATTTATTATTATCCTTAGCTACTGAATTATCTCCTAATTCATCCTTTCCACTATCCTTATTAACGCCAATATACACTCCCATAGCAATAACAATTAAACTAAGTACAATAACCAAAACCGCAAGTACATTATTAATATTCTTTTTCATTTTTTTAGTCTCCTTCTACTATAATAATAGCATATGTCCTAAAAAAAAACAATATTATTTTACTATTTCAAATAAAATTCATATACCAGCCTCTTCACGTAAAGGACCATGGAGAAGTAACTTGTTACTTCGGGTAAAACATAAAAAAAGAAAGAGAACAAGTCTCTTCCTACATCATATTTTCTAGGTCACTAATGGCTTTAGTTTTAGCAGAATTCATCTTTCTAACTATCTTTCTCATATTACCATTCTTAATATTCATGTATAATGCAGCACTACCTACACCTATACCCATTCCTAGCATCATATTTCCAATACTAGTTTTTTTCATAAATTATCACCTCTCTAAAATATGAAGAGTATTTAATAAATAATAATTAAATACCACTAATAGTATTAGAAAAATAAATAAAATTATACTAATAATTATATTTATTAATAATAAAATCCTTTAAAGTAGTCTTCCTATTATCTACATAATCATTATTAATACCATACATAAAAGAATTAGGATCTCCTACTATAATAAGACTCTTCTTAGCTCTTGTAACACCCGTATAAACAAGTTTATTATATAGCATTCTCTTAAAAGAAATAGTAATAGGCATAATTACCGTATCAAATTCACTACCCTGAGCCTTATGAATACTAATAGCATAACCATGTCTAAAATTAATAAACTTGTCTGGTGTATACTCTACAACATTACCATCATAATTAATATTAATCTGATTAATAATCTTTTTATCTTTTGATATAATAATATCATCAATATACCCAATATCCCCATTATAAACATTATTATCCGGATCATTAACAAGTTGTAATACCTTATCTCCTACCCTATAAATAACCTCTCTATAAGTAATCTGTTTTTTCTTTTCACTACCAGGATTAAATAACTCCTGCAGCATAATATTTAAGTTATCAATTCCATTAATCCCCTTATACATCGGAGCAAGTACTTGCACTTCTCTATCCGATAATCCTTTTTTAATAGCCTTACCTACAACTTCTCTAACATAATTCAAAGTATTATCATTATCACTATTAATAAATAAATAATCCTCTTTCTTAATAAATAAATCCTCACTAATATTCTTTTCTTTAATATCATAAGCCAAATTCAAAATATAAGAACCTTCACTCTGTCTATATATCTGATTTAACCTAATAACAGGTAAAACATCACTATCAATTAAATCTTTAAGTATCTGACCCTCACTAACACTAGGTAGTTGGTAGTAGTCACCAACCAAAATCAGTTTAGAATCTCTTCTTATCCCTCTAAGTAAAGCTTCCATAAGTAAAGTATCAATCATACTAACTTCATCTACTATTATATATTTTTCTGAATTAGGACTAAACTCATCTACTTCAAAAGAATTCGTATCCTTATCCCATCCCAAATACTTATGAATAGTAGAAGCACTTCTACCAGTCGTTTCCATCATCTTTTTTGCTGCTCTACCCGTCGGAGCAAGTAAAGCTATATCATTATCTCTAAGTTTATAAGCTTCCGTTAGTATCTTAACAATAGCCTTAATAATCGTTGTTTTACCAGTACCAGGTCCTCCCGTAATAATAGTAAGATTATTATTAACCCCACACTGGATAGCTTTTCTTTGAATATCATCATACTCTATCCCATTAAACTTCTCATTATCAATATACTTTTCTATATTAACAGTACCATTATCTTCAATATCATTAAGAAAGCATATCCTATCCGTAATATACTTTTCTGCCTCATAAAACTTCTTCAAATAATATCTTTTATCTTCTACGACTAACTTTCTATCTCTAATAAGTTTCATAATTAAGTAATCAAGTCTTTCTGGAGTAATACTAACATAACTAGATAAATTAAAAGATATTTCTTCTAAATTCAAATAAGTATCCCCATTATTAAAACATAAACTCTTCATAACATAAATAATTAAAGCTAAGAGTCTTCTTTCATCATCTTCTTCTATTCCCATATTAATAGCAATTTCATCAATCTTTGTAAAAGGCATATCATCACTATCAATAAGCTCATATATATTATTATTAACCGTATCAAGAATTTTACCCTCATACTTATTCAAAAAAGATAAACTCTCTTTCATTTCAAAACCAAGTTTAGTAAGTTCAATAACAATATTCGAAGTATTCTGATAATCTTTTAAAACATTATATATTTTATCAATCTTTTTATCAGTAAGCCTTGGTATTCCTATTAGACAAGACTTATCTTCAAGTATTTTATTAATTGTTTCTTCTTTATATCTACTAACAATCTTTTCTGCTGTTTTTTCTCCTATCGGAAATAAATCACTAGATAAAAAAGTTACTAACTCTTCCTCTTTAGAAGGCATTACTATATCAAAAGAACTAACATTAAACTGAATACCATATTTTTTATGATTAACAATTTCTCCATAAAGAATATATTCTTTTTTTTCACTTAAACTAGGAAGAACTCCCGTAATATTAATAATATTATCTTCAAAAGAAGTATTAGTTTCTTTAATTTTAAATAAAGCAACCATATAACCATTCATCTCATTACGATATATTTCTCTATATAAATGACCTTTAATATATTCCTTATCCATAGTATACCTCTTTTCTTACTAATTATATCAATTAAAAAAAAAGAAGTAAAGAGTTATTATATTATTACGCTATCGCTTCCCGAATTAACAAGTTAATCCTCCATAACCAAATACCCATAAATTATTTATGCATAGTAAGTTTTTTCTTCATAACATGTTTATCACTTATTACATAATTATCCTGATTACAAATTATTCTACTATTATTTTTAATATTATCTTTATTAATAAGTAATTTATATTCACAAAGTAATTCATTAAGCATCTTTCCTTGTTTTAATATTTCGTTAGATAAAGCATTATATACATTATCATATCGTTTCTCAGTACTTTTAATAATATACTTAACCATTATTTTGCTAATAAAAGACAAAGAAATAATATTTGCTATAATAATCATTAATAAAAGTTTAGATGTTGTCACAGCTATAATACCAAATAAAATACAGCTAACAAAAATAATCGGATAAGTAACAAACTTTCTAATCATAATCATTGAATTCTTTTTAATATACATATCTTTATTTCTAATAAATTCATTTAACTCTTCTTTACAAAATACCTTTTTAAGAGCTAAAGAACTAATACTATCCTCTATCTCATTTATTCTTTTCCATTCTTCATCACTATAATTACACATATTTATCCAAGACCTCCATAATATTATTCTACTATAAATAAAACATACTAGTCAACCAAAAAGAACCATCATTTCTGATAGTTCATAATCAAATTACTAGTTTTATACAAATAATCTATTATCTTATTAATCTTAATACACATATTATATTCATTACCACTATCTTCAATTACAGGAGGAATAGCCATATAACTAAATAAAAGTAATCTTTCTTCTTCTTTTAAAGGATACTTAATCTCATAATATTTGAATAAATCATTAAAATCAATATTTAAATAATGATTCTTATAAAAAGATAACAAATCAAATATTGGGCTATCAATTCTTGATTTATTAAAACTAATTAAATATGGCTTATCACTCTTAAGATAGTGATTTAAATTAATATTACCATGAATAAGCACATTTCTCATATTCTTATTATCTTGAACTAATTTATACCATTTTTCAATACTATCTTTAACATAATAAATACTACTAAATATAATATTAATATTTCTAGCAATTAAATATGAAGAAGGAGACATATATACTTCTCTTTCAATATTATCAATAATATTATTATAATAATTATCTAGATAATTAGTTTTCTCTATCATACTCTCATATATTTCTTTAATCTTATCAATATCAATTTCTTTATAAAAAGTTGTCTTACTATGAAGTAAACTAATCAAATACATTAAATCCTGAGCTTTTTGCTCTATTGGTTCATGAATATCTTCAATAAAAGGATATATTTCAAAAGACTTATTTATTTCCACTGGATAAGGAAAATAATCAAAAGCTCTTGATTTTAAATAATCATATGTCTTCATAATATCATTATTAACTCTTGGTTTAAAAACTAATCTATCATCAATAATTCTTGTATTACCCCTAATAGTAATTTTAAAAGAATTAATATTATATTTATCAAGTACTTCTCTTAAATCATTTTTCATTACATTTAGGAATAATTAATTTATCTCCTACTTTAATATCTGTTATATCATTATAATCCTCTAACTCTTCTTTAGTAATACCATACTTATTTAATATCTTATCAATATTATCATCTTCCTTAACAATATAAACATAATAAGTAACATAAGTCTCAGTATCATCTAAATTAGAAAACAAATCATTAGAGACTTCTTCTCTATCTTCAACAGGAATATCTACTACCTCTACTTCTTCAAATTTAGGTTCTTCTTTTACTTCTTCTTCAGGTAAAATATCAACTATTTCAGGTTCTTCTCTTACTTCTGCTATTTCTTCTTTCTCTTTTATATCTTCCTTAATAGGTTCAGGTAAGTATTCTGCTTCAATAAATAAATCAATATTAACCTTCAAAGTATCATTATCAACAATATCATAATAAAAGTCTTCAATATCAGCTTTCACTGTCTTTGTATCATATCTTGGATCTAAAGTAATATCAAAAGGTAGTTCAAAAGAAAACTCTTCCCTATTAATTGAACCTTCATTCATTTTATAATCCCCAGTTATATGAAACATACCAGTAACAATACCTTCATCTTCTACATTAATATCTCTTTCTAAAGAAATAGATGTAATATCACTAACCTTCGTTTTAAATGGTAATTCCTTTTTAAATGAAATAATTTGCTTCATCGTCACTCTTCCTTTCTATCTAAATATATGAACAAATAAAAAAAATATGAATAACTAATACTAATTATAATAATTTTATGATATACTTAAATAAAGGAGGAGTAAAAAATGTTAGGAAGTAATCTTTATAGTTATGGTTACAATAGTTCACCAAGTGGAGCTATGATCTGGATGATTATATCAGTAGTACTAGCTATTATCGGAGGTATAGCATTATACTTTACAGTATTTGCTAAATCTAATGAAAACAAATTTACAGGTTTCATGAAATGGTTATATGATTTTGTAACATTTAAAAAAATGATGCTAGAATCATTACTTAGAGTACTATATATCATCGTAGCCATCTATATCACACTATCTTCATTTGCATTAATATCTACTAGTTTCGTAGGATTCTTAGCTATGTTAGTATTTGGTAACCTAATAGCAAGAATTATTTTTGAATTCTCATTAGTACTACTTACTATCTGCAAGAACACTACTGAAATAAATAGTAAAATGAAATCAGAAGTAAAACCTAAAAAAGAAGAAACAAAAGAAAAAGAATAGAAGCATTTAACTTCTATTTTTTAATACTCTTAAATTCCTTTTAAGTTTAAGTTTATATAATAAGTGACCCTTTTCTATTCTAGATAATATCATCATAATAGTCTTAATCTCTTTATCACATTTCTTTATAAATAAATTATCATTCTTCTTTATAAGTATCGGCCCAAGATATAACTCTTTATAATTATATCTTTTTTTACCCTTACTAAACTTAATAACCGTATAAATAATATTAGCGTCTTCTACTAAAGTTTCATCTGCAATATAATAACCTAATTTAGTAACATTCTTTCTTAAAAAATATAAATCCGTATTACTTTGAATAATAATATCTTTAACATTAATAAGTTTATCTTTACTATATTTAAGAATACCCACTATCGTATTAGCTCCCATACCAGCAATAACTACAGTATCAATTTCCTCGGGAGTTACTACTTCAAGCCCACTACCAAGTCTAGTCTCTATTCTACCATCTAAATGTTCCTTCTTAATATTCTCAATAGCGGTACCCAAAGCATTTTTATTAACATCACTAGCAATAATCTTAATATTATCATATTTCTTAGCCAAATAAATAGATAAAAGGCCGTGATCACAGCCTATATCTATTATTTTAGAATTATCATTTATATAAGAAGATACTACTTCTAATCTCTTTGATAACTTATTCATTTAAGAAATCCTTTAATTTTCTACTACGAGAAGGATGTCTTAACTTTCTAAGAGCTTTAGCTTCAATCTGTCTAATTCTCTCTCTCGTAACACCAAACATCTGACCAACTTCTTCAAGTGTTTTACTACTTCCATCATCAAGACCAAATCTAAGTCTAAGTACTTGTTCTTCTCTTTCTGTTAAAGTAAGAAGGACATCAGATATTTCTTCTTTAAGCATTTCATGAATAGTAAAGTCTTCTGGTGACATATTACTTTCATCTGGTACAAAATCACCCAAATGCGAGTCATCCTCTTCTCCAATCGGAGTCTCTAGCGAAACTGGATCTTGAGCTATCTTAATAACTTCTCTAACCTTCTCAGGACTCATTCCCATCTTCTTAGCAAGTTCTTCATCCGTAGGCTCTCTATTAAGTTCAAGAGTAAGTTGTCTTTGAAACCTTGATAACTTATTAATTGTTTCAACCATATGAACTGGAACCCTAATCGTTCTAGCTTGATCTGCTATAGCTCTCGTAATAGCTTGTCTAATCCACCATGTAGCATAAGTAGAAAACTTAAATCCCTTATTAGCATCAAACTTTTCTACTGCTTTCATAAGACCAATATTTCCCTCTTGAATAAGGTCTAAGAAAAGCATTCCTCTACCAACATATCTCTTTGCAATAGATACAACAAGACGAAGATTAGATTCCGCTAGTATATTCTTGGCTTCCTCATCACCATTAACAATTCTCTCTGATAATTTAGTCTCTTCTTCTAGTGATAATAAACTAATCTTACCAATTTCTTTTAAATACATTCTTACCGGATCGTTAATAGTTAACTCTTTAGCAATATTATCATCTTTTAAAATATCTTCTAAATTACCACCAGCATCATCATCTTCACTAGCATCATCTAAATCAGACTCAGATACAACACTTATATCATTTTCCATTAATGCATTATATAAATCATCAAGTAAATCACTACTAACTTCTAAACCTTTAAGTTCTTCTGCTAACTCCTCATATGTAATAAAACCTAATTCTTTTCCTTTTTTAATCAAAGCTTCTTTTCTAGCTTCAAAATCTTTAATCTCTGGTACCATTTCTTACTCCTTTTCTTAAATTCATAATCTCTAAAGATATTTTTGCTTGTTTAAGAGGATCTTTCTCTTCTTTTAGTTTCATCTTAAGGTCATTTATCCTTACTTCTTTATGATACTCATTTACCACAAAAATATAATCCTCAATCTCTTCTAATTTAAAATCTTCCTCTTTATCCATAGCAATAATTTCTTTTAAAGTATGAAGTATTTCATCTCTATCTGCAATATAACTAATAAAATCAGCGACATTTATTATACCATATTTATGAAAATAGTAAATAATTTCATTAGATAATTCCCGAATATTTTTATCAGGAAAATATCCTACCCTCTTTTCAACCATATTAATAACCGTACTACTTCTTAGCATATAATAAATAAGACTAGTTTGCGCTTTACCATATTTATCGTATACCTTTTTAGGTTTAATATCATTTACTATTTCTTTCTTTTTACTTTTTAAATTATCATACTTACTTCTTAAAGTATTATAATCTACATTATAATTGGTAGATAATTTCTTTAAATTAAGTTCTACCGCTATATCATCATTAATATTAACAAGTTCTTTAACAGCACTATTTAAGTATGATGATATATCCTTAATATCATTTAAATTCTTATTCTTCTTAAGAATCTCCATCTTATAGTCTACTAAACTGGTAGCATTCTTTATTTGTTCTTTAAAAGAATCTGCTCCTTCTTTTAATATATACTCATCAGGATCCATATTATTAGGTAGTCTTACTACTCTAATATTAATATTAGTATCTTCTAAAAGTTCTATCGCTGCATTCGTAGCCTTTTCCCCCGCGGCATCTCCATCAAAGCAAAGAATAATATTATCTGTCATATTCTTAAGAATACTTCTGTGGTCTTTTGTTAAAGCTGTTCCCATGGTAGCAATGCAATTATTAATGCCTACCGTCGAACTTCTTATAACATCCATCTGACCTTCCATTAATATAACACTATCATTTTTCTTTAAGTATTCTCTAGCAATATGATAATTATATAGTATTTTACCCTTCTTAAACTTATCGGTCTCTTTAGTATTAATATACTTAGAATTATCTTTCGTATTATATATTCTACCTGAAAAAGCAACTACATTACCACTTAAATCATGTATTGGAAACATAATTCTATTAATAAATATATCATTACCATTCTCATTGGTAAGACCAATATCAATAAGCTTATCTACATTATATTTCTTACTCTTAAGATAATCCGTAAGAGAAACCTTCTGAATAGAAAGACCGATACCAAACTTTTTAATCGTATCTTTATCTATCTTTCTCTTTTCTAAATACTCTATAGCATTCTTACCTAAACTAGTAAATAAACTATTCTGATAAAACTTACTAGCAAGATTATATATATCAATATAATCATCTTTCTCTTTTTTAGTAATAATATTACTTCCTATATTAATACCAACTTTATCTCCTAGTAGTTTAACTGCTTCACTAAAAGATATCTTTTCAAAATCAGATACAAAAGTAAATACATTACCTGATGCACCACATGAAAAACAAGTAAATATCTGTTTTTCTGGACTAACACTCATACTAGGAGAATGATCATCATGAAAAGGACATACTCCTATATAATTCTTTCCTCTTTTTGTAAGATTAACATATCTAGATACTACATCTACTATATCTGTTTTATTTCTTATTTCATTAATAACTTCATTACTGATATAAGCCATAAAACCCATCTCCTTACAAAAAACCAATATAATTATATAACAAATACTTTTCTTTGTAAAGCAAAAGTTAACTCTATCTATAATAAAAAGCAGTATTTAATACCACTTTATATTATAATTAACGCTTCGCTTACCCGGATTAACAAGTTAATCCTCCATTACCCTTTACTAGAAATAATCTGGTATATATTCTTTATTCTAGATATATTATCTAAGGATTTCATATATAACTATAATAAATAAAAAGATACTAATAACTAAGATAATATCTCTTACTACATAATTATCTTTCATATCAATAAGAAGTATCATTAAAGATATAATTAAAATAGGAAGAATAAATACTCTTTTTCTCATACTAAAATATATTAAAAATAGACCTCTATTAGAAGTCTACTCTATTATTTCTATACCATTAAATTCAACATTAATAACTTTCCTACTAGCTAAAAAATCACACATATGAACAAATCTTTGATATTTATTTTTAGGTTTAGGAAGCACTTCATTACCATTATAATCCGTATTCCAATTACCCATATGTGTACTAATAACACTAGTAACAAAATCAATATCTTCATCACCAAGTGATAACTTATCCTTATGTTCTTTTATAAAAGAAGAAGCAAGTAATGGATGATCAACTCTTGTATATCTTTCTTTGGGATTACCACATTTTAATCCATCATGTAAAGTAAGAGCAAGTATTATCAAATCCTTTTCCCTATTAGTAAAATTATTTAATGCCAGATTATTCATTAACTCATAAGCAATACGTACTGCCACCTTAGTATGCCTAACAAGTCCATGTTCTCCAGAAGCAAACTTCGGATGATATTTACCAGTAGAAGAAGCTTCTATTTCAAAGAAATAATCAGGTAAATTACTAACTAAGTATTTTAAATCTTCTCTTATCTTATCATCTTTAATAAAATTATATTCCCTATTAAAATAATCTATTTTCTCCATATATACCTACTTTCTAATATTAACATCAACAGTAGTATAAGGAATACTTATGCCTTCTTTATCAAAAGCATCCTTTACAAGTCTAAGTACTTTTCTCTTTATACCTAAAGAAGTCATTGCCTTACAACTAATATCTACCATATAAACAATGGAAGAATCACTAAATTCATCTAACCCAAGTAATTGATAATCAAGAACATTCTCAATATTAAGGATATCTTTCTTTAATCCTCCAAGAACCTTTTCCAACTTATCAATATCCGTATCATATGCTACATTAAGTTTAAGAAACAAATCAGCATTAGCCATATTAAAATTAGTAACCTCACTAAATGAAGCATTACCAATACACTTTACTTCACCAGAAAAAGACTTTATTTTAGTAGTCCTAAGTCCTAGTTCAATAACCGTACCCTTAAATCCATTTATTTCAACAACATCTCCAACAGCATATTTATTATCAAAGATAATAGAAATACCCGCTAATAAATCTTTTAAGATATCTTGAAAGGCAAGACCAATAACCGCAGCAAATACACCAAGTGATGCTATAATACTAGTAGTATCTACTCCGTATAATTTAAGAATACCAAGTACTATAAATATAAGAACTATATACTTAACTACACTTCTAAGTAAATTAATAATAGTTCCTTTTCTCTTATCTTTATAACTCTTACCACTATGTCTAGATAATAACTTATCTATAACTTTACTAAGTAAACTATATATAATAACTCCAATTAAAATATAAACAACTGGCATATATACCTTTTCATTAGTAATAAACTTTATAACTTTCTCCATAACTACATCCCTCTTTCATTCTAATTATAAAATATTTAATATATTATGTCAATTAAATATCCTACTTATAATCTCATTAGATATATACATATATTCCTTATTAATTCTAAGATAATTATTATCTTTAATTAAATAATTATCTTTAACCAATTCATCTATATCAAATACATCATCAATATCTTTACCATATCTATCCCTAAATTTATTTAAATTAATACCATCTAATTTTCTTAGCCCTAACATTACTTCATTTTCCATTCTAGTGGAAGTATCTTCTATTTCTTCATTACCTTTATAATTACCATTTAAATACTTAGATAAATTCTTCGTATTAACAATTCTTATATTATCAATATAACTAGTACTAGAAAGTCCAAATCCATAATAATAATCATTATTCCAATATACTAAGTTATGTTTAGATTCATAACCTTCTTTAGCATAATTACTAATTTCATAATGCTTATAATTATTATCTTCTAAAGTCTTTTCAATATATTTATACATTTCATAATCTAAGTCTTCATTAATATTTTTAGTACCATTTATTTTAAGTATTGTATTATCTTCAATAATTAAACTATAAGTAGATATATGCGGAATATCCAATTTAAGGAAATAATCTATATCCCTTTTTAATATATCAATATCATTATAAGCAGCATATATTAAATCAATATTAATATTATCAAAATACTTCTTAACTAATTCTATTTTCTTAAAAATATCTTCTTTATTATGCTTTCTTCCAAGTACTTTTAAAGTATCATCATCAAAAGATTCAACCCCAATACTAATTCTATTAACACCATATTCTTTCATTAATATAAGTTTATCTTCATCAATAGATTCAACATTACTTTCTATCGTATATTCAATTATATCTTCAACATCAAATATCCTAATAATATCAAATAATCTCTTTAGTTCATCTAAACTTAAACTAGTCGGAGTTCCTCCTCCTATAAAGATAGTTTTAACTTTTTCACCTTTATATCTTTCTCTTATTTCTTTCTCTAACATATCTAAATAATTACTAATATATTTTTCATTATAAATAATTTTACAAAAATCACAATAAGTACAAATACTAGTGCAAAAAGGAATATGAATATATATCGACATAACATCACCAAAAATAGAATAACATACAAAGTATTTATTATCAAGTATAAAAAAGTAAAATAATTCCATTATAATAATGGTGATTAAAAATGGATAATATCGATGTTAGAAAGTACATTATAAATAATTTCAAAGAAGATACTAAAGAACAAATAAAGTCTTCTATTGAAGAATCAATATCAACTCATGATGATGATACTTTAATAGGACTAGGAGTACTATTTGAATTAGCATGGAATAATAGTACTGAAGAAGAAAAAGAAAAAATACTTTCTAATATAAAAAAAGGTATGTAATTATTTACATATCTTTTTTAGCAATTAATAATTCAATACCCGTATTACCATCAATTAAACTAAGCTTAATATCATGATCTAATTCAGCTAATTTAGATAAATATTTAAGCAAATCATTCTCACTATAATAATAACTATCACTAAGTAAATATTTAACCCTATATACACTTTTAAATTCAAGTATCTTAGCTATTTCATCATTACTTTTACCCTGATTATAAAGTCTCTTAACTTGAAATAATAATCTAATTTGCGAAGCTAACATATTTATAATTTGACTAGCATCCATACCATCTAATACAAAATTATTATATAGTTTTATAGCTTTACTAGTCTCTTTCTTAATAATAGCTCCTACTAAATCAAATATTGTATCATCAATATTCTCATTAGTAAGTAAATTAATATCTTCTTTAGTTATTTCTTTACTATCTATTTTATATAACATTAATTTATCAAGTTCATTAGTCAAATTATCAATATTATTACCACACCTATTAATTAAATAAGTAGCAAGTAACTTACTAAACTTATAACCATTACTATCTAAGTAACTAATAACATAATTACATAAATAATCTTCTGTTGCTTCTACTTTTTTAACTATACCTTTACTACTAATAAGTTTAACTAACTTTTTTCTAGAATCAACTGAAGCACTATTAGAAATAAACAGTAAATAACTATTAGAATTATAATTATCAAAATAATCTTCAAGTAACTTTATATCATCAATATCTTTCTTATCAGATAAATAACTAGTACTATCAATAATTAATAACTTAGTACTAGAAAACATACTAATAGTTTCCGCTTCATTAACAATATCTTCAATACTATTAATATCGTAATAGATAATATCATCATTATTAACAGAAATACTTTTTTTAATATTATCAATTTCTTTATTCAGTATAGCTTTATCATCACTATATAATAAATAAAAATTCTTCATGCATATCACTCTTCTTTTATTTTGCAACTATAACCATCATTCTCAAAGTAAGAAATAAGTTCCTCTTTATTATCAGGTAAAAAATAATCAGTATTAACATCTATCTTAGAAAAAACTCTATAAGTATAATTAATATCATCAAATTTATAAGTATCAGCTTCTTCTATATACTTATAAAAATAACTCTTATTTTTAAATTCATTATAATAATTAGTATCATTAAAAACATAATCAGTATTAATATCAATACTCATAACAATACCTTTGCTATTAAAAATAACAATTCTATTTTCATTAATAGTCGCAGGTAATTCATTATGTCTATAATTCTTATCACAAGAATAAATAGTATTCTTTCCGTTAATAACTTCTGGATTAACAAAGAAAAATACTCCTATCACAATTAATAATACCATAATACCAATAACAAATAAAGGTATCTTTTTCTTTGAAACTTCTTTTACTTCCTCACTCTTTTCCTTAGGTATAGTAATATCATCTAATTTATTAATATCAACTGAATAATCATATATTAATTCATCAATAATCTGAATACTTTGAATACTATCAAGATTTTCTATTTCATAACTATTATCAATATTACCAGAAATAATATTATCAATAAAATTCTTTATAATATCCTTATCAGTATCTTTAGATACCATAACAGTACCAATATTATCCTTAACAAAAAAAGATCCAAAATATAACTTCTTATTATCATAACTATAAACAATATACTTATTACCACTCTTAATATTTTTAAATACACCAAATACATTAATATAAACAGTTTCTTGTCCATAAGTAAACTTATAATCACTAATTCTAATCCTTTTCCCTATCATCTTATATTCCTTTCTCATATAAGAAAAAACTGACAAGCAGTTTATTCATATTTAATTTGATTAGCAAAAATATCAAATTCCCCACTGAAAGAACAATCTTGTTCATTATTTTGATTCTCTTTTGTTTCCATAAGCCAAAGTAAAACTGTAAAATCTTTTGTTTCACCACTCTTTAAAAACACATTAGAAGTCATAAGAATCTTACCACTACTAGGTAACCCCCCAGTAGTAATCTTATTACCATTAGCATCATATAAAGAATATCTTAAATGATTACTAACAAATTCATTCTTTGTAATATCAATATATAAATCAATAGTTTGATCTAAAGTACCATTACTAGTAACAGAAAAATTCTTCGTATATACATATGTAGTATCTCCAAGTTTAGGTTCATCAATAGGAAATAAATCATATGCCTTAATTTCCTTACCATCAACATAATTAATTGATAAAGTACCCGTCCAAATCTGTGTACTATCATCTTCTTCTTTACCAGCAAGTGTAAAATATGCAAAAGTAATACCAATAGCCATTATAATTAATGCCAAAATCAAAATAACTAAATAATAACCATTAACCCTTTTACCATTTTCCATATCGGCACCACCTTCTATATATCTATAACAATAATATCAAAAATATAAAAAAAAAGCAATATCATCTATTGCTTAATTTAAAAATTTAATAAATTCTTCTTTAGACATAAAACCAGTATGTCTTTTAACTTCATTACCATTTTCAAATAGTATTATTGTAGGAATACTCATAATACCATATCCTCTGGCAATATCTGAATATTCATCAGTATCTAATTTAATAAAATTCATATCTATTTCATTAGAAACTTCTTCAAATATTGGAGCAAACATCTTACAAGGTCCACACCAAGTAGCATAAAAATCCACTACTGCTTTCTTTTCTATTAAAGAAGAAAAATCTTTTTCATAATGAATAAGTCCCATATCTTAACCTCCTATTCTAATATAGTATTATCACTTAAATGAAGTTTATTCTTTTCTACTAACTTTCTCGCAGATTCTTTTGTAATAACTTCCTTATCAAATAACACTTTTAATATCTCCGTATTAACTTCTTCACTCGTTTTATTTTCTTTATTGTCAATAAGTTCATATACTTCACCATATGTTCCAATAATATCTTCAGCCATCGATGATAATACTGGAGTATCATTAAGCATAAAATTAGCAAGTTTTGATTCCTTTACATAAGAAATATTAAATACCGGTAAAGATAAAAATACTAAAGTAATAAATACATAAACATACATTTCAATCATACCAACAAATATACCAAGTATTTTTGAAGGGATACTAAGTATAATCGTAGCCTTAAGTATTTTCTCAATAAGACCAGTAACCATAAGTAATACCCTTAAAATAACTAATAATAAAGCAAATACAATAATAAAAGCAAGAACTTCATAAAACAAAATATTAATAACTTCTACCCCTTTAATAAGACCACCAAAATCATAAAAAGGTAAATTTTCATACATAATAACTGATAAATAATTTTTAAGATAAAAAGCTATAATAACAATAACAAGTGTACCAACAAAATCGGTTGTTTTTTTTATTACTCCCGCTTTAAATCCTCCTATTGCTCCAAGAGCAATTAATATAAGTATAATAATATCTACTACTACCATAAAATCACCATCCTAAACTTCAGCATTATTATTTTTTTCATTAGTAACATAAAAAGTAATAACTTTATCATCGAGTAATTTTCTATAACTCAAATCAAAATCTTCCCAATTTTTATCCACTTCAAAAGCAACATATCCTTTAGTAGTCTCTCCTACTTCTAAATTCTTATTCAAATTAGCAATACCATCTATATCACCAAATAAAAAAGTAGGAATAATTCTTTCATCATCAACTAATCCACTAAAATTTAAATAAGTTACTAATTTTTCTTTGCTAGAAGCATTTTCAACATCAAAGAAGAATACCAAATATTCTTTACCTTCCATTGGAGTATTATCACCAATAGAATCATACTTAAGAGCCTCACTGAGAGTAAACCTAACACCATCTATTTCTAAAGTATCTCCTATTGTACCCTCATCAATTACCTCATAATTTTCTGTATAATCATATATAGAATCCTTTATTTTATCAAAATATCCATCTTTTTCTTCTATTACGCTTTCTTCTAAAACATTAAAAGCAAATATACCAACTAAAATAATTATTATCAAAGGTATTAATATAACACATCCTAAAACAATTAAAACAATTGCCCAAGTAGGAAGACCTTTCTTTTTACCAATATTAACATTATTATTAGTCTTACTTTCTTCTTTATTAACCAAAACACCACAGTTTAAACAAATATCAGCATTCTCATTTAATTCTTTACCACAATTAGAACAAAACTTAGCCACCCTTAATCAACTCCTTACATAATAATTATATATTAAACTAAAAAGAAATAAAAGTATTTTTTCAAATAATTTATTTATTTTACCTATATTAGGTATTATCCCATACACATAATAACTAGTTACATAATCTATTTTAGGGAGGAAAAATAATGAATTTTAACGATTATTATAATTATCTAAATGGCTATAATGATATGAATTATATGCCAAATTCCAATCAAATGATTGAAGACTTAAATTATCAAAGTCTAATGCCAAATAATATGAATACTTCTAATAACCAAGATAATAATATTATATCTACTGAAGAAGGCTTTAAAAGAGGTAACATGTTTAAAAACCTTTATGATGAATACAAAAATTTAAAGCCAAGAAAACTATCTGCAAGTAGTGAAAGAGAAGATATGTTAATGCAAATAATGGAATATACTTTTGCTATGATTGATTTACAACTTTATCTAGATATGTATCCAAATGATAGAGATGCATTAAAACTATTCAATACATATCTAAATAATAAAAAAGAATTAACAAATATGTTTGAAGAAAAATATGGACCATTAACAATCGATAGTGAAGTACAAAAAAATAATTGGCTTTGGGATAACTCACCATGGCCTTGGGAGGTGCAAAAATAATGTGGAAATATGTTAAAACATTAGAATATCCCGTCAACATAAAGAAAAAAGATTTAAGAATAGCCAAATATCTAGTAACACAATATGGAGGATCCAATGGTGAACTAGCTGCAGCCTTTAGATATCTAAATCAAAGGTATACAATGCCCGATGACAAAGGAAAAGCCCTATTAACTGATATCGGTACTGAAGAACTAGCTCATGTTGAAATAATATCTACTATGATATATCAATTAATGAAGGATGCCACTCTAGATGAAATTAAGAAAGCCGGATTAGATACCCATTATGCTGAGCACGGAAAAGCATTATATCCAACCGATGCCAATGGCGTACCATTTACCGTAGCATATTTTGCCACAACAGGAGATCCACTAGCCGATATTTCCGAAGATATGGCCGCCGAACAAAAAGCAAGAGCTGTTTATGAAAATTTATTAGATTTAACAGATGATCCAGATGTCATAGGGCCATTATTATTCTTAAGACAGAGAGAAATAATACACTTTACTAGATTTAAAGAATTATATGATGAATACAAAAAGAAATATAAAAACAAAATGTAGCCAAATAGGTTACATTTTGTTTTATTTACAAGTTAATCCACGACTAGTATACATACTTTGCATAGTATCAAAATCTCTACTAATACCAAAAGTACTTATATCATCATCAGATAACTTACTAAAATCATAAGTATAAGTTACTTTATAATCATTATCAGTATCTGTATCAATAGAAGTCATAAAACCATCAGTATTCGTATAAGTACCAAATCTATTATTATGTCTTGTTCTAATATCAGCAAGATCAAGTACTGTATTAGTAACACCCGTAACAACATCATCAAGAGCTTCTCCTACTACACCATCTACTACGCCATCTGTTTCACCAGTAGTATCATCTTCTTCGGTAGTACCATCAGTACCAGTACCAACGCCATCAGTATGACCATCTTTATATTCATAAGTAACAGTCATCATCTTAACGTCATTATCTCTGTAATCAATTTTATATGTTGTACTAGAACTAATATTACCAAGAGTATTTTCTGTACTACAAGTTAAACTATCATTAGTACCACAACCAGATAATACTGCTATTACAGCTATTATAAGTAAAGCTTTTTTCATATATAATTAACTCCTTTCCTAATAATAGTATTAACAAATAATACTATTTTTATATTGGAATTTTTAACCAAAAAAAATAGCTATAACAGCTACTTCTTACTACTAATAAGTTTCTTATTAATAAGACCCGCAGATCTTTTACAATCCTTTAAAAGTTTACCATATAAATTAGGATAATGTCTAAGTTCCATAATAAAACAAACATCTTCATAAGATATCGAACCAATATAAGATTTATTTTCTTCATTCATAACAGTAACTTCTCTACCAAGTAAATAATCAATTGTCGTATCCAAACTATCCGCTAGTTTAACCAAATTTTCTATCGTAGGTACTCTAGTACCATTTTCATATCCACATATTGATACCTTAGTAACACCAATCATATCTCCAAGTTTTTGTTGTGATAATCCCTTTTGCATTCTAATTTCTTTAAGTCTTTTACCAACCATCATAATCAATTTCCTTTCAAAATATCCCTATGTTACCCTTTTGTTAATATTATTCTATAACAAAAAAATAAATTTGTATAGTATATTTGACATTTTTTTTAGGAAATAGTCAATAATATTATTATCAAATAAATATAAAATTATACAATAAGACTTAAATATTAGTTTTAGATTTTTTCACCTCATCAGCAAATTCTTTTTCAGTAGGTAAAAACAATTGATATTTAGAAGCAAACAAATTTTTGTTATCATTTAAAACAGAATATTTAACAATTGTATCTTTTTTAGAAGTACAAAGAATTATTCCAATACTAGGATTATCTCCTATATCCTTTACTTCATTATCAAAATATCTAACATAGAAATCCATCTGTCCAATATCTTGGTGAGTTAACTTATCTAATTTTAAATCAATTAAAACGAAACACTTCAAAACATAATTATAAAAAACCAAATCAATATAAAAATTATCACCATCAACATCAATTCTTTTTTGTCTTGCAACAAAAGAAAAACCTCTTCCTAATTCAAGTAAAAATTCTTGGAGATGTTCTAAAATATTTGATTCCAAATCTTTTTCTAAAAATCTATTATTTCTAATATCAAGAAATTCTAAAACATAAGGATCCTTTATAAAATCGTTTATATCATCACTTTTTTCTAAATAATTAATTTCATTTCTAACAACATTTTTATACTTATCATTATTAGAAATTAATCTTTCATAATAAAAAACTATTAATTTGTCTTTCTAATTGTCTAACACCCTAATTCGCTTTAATACATTCTTCTAAATAAATATTTCTTTTTACTTCATCTTTTATATTCATAATAAGTCTATTATGACTCCAACTTAGTTGGTCACACACCGTGTGACCAGTTGATTTATATGGTGACCTGCTCCCACCACTTAAGAAGTGGAGGCTTCCCTCTTTGGTAATATCGATTACCTCTAAGTAACGACAGCTGGCCCAGCCACCGAAGTTTTTTATATAGTTTCTTCTCTCAATAATCTTAATCCTTCCATAGCAATATTTAGTGATGCATTATAGTCTCTGTCCATAATATTACCACAATTACAAGTGTATGTTCTATCAGATAATTTTAAGCCTTTTTTGATATTACCACAGTTAGAGCATCTTTTACTTGATGGATAATATTTATCCACCTTTATTAGTCTTTTTCCTCCTTGTTCTAGTTTATAACTAAGCTTTGTTATAAACATTCCAAAACTATTATCATATATCTTTTTACCAAGATGATTATTCTTACTCATTTCTTGCAAGTTTAAGTTTTCTACTGCAACAATATCAAAACTATCTGACATTTCTTTTACAAGTTTATTTATGAAGTCTTTTCTTTGATTTCTGATCTTGATGTGTAATCTTGCAAGATCTTTTTTTCTTTTATACCAATTATTAGAGTATGGAGTACATCTAGATAATTTTTCTTGCAATAATATAAGTTTCTCCATATTATTAATTAGATATTTAGGATAACTAATAAATCTGCCATTAGATAATACTCCAAAATAATCCTGACTATAATCTATTCCTACCATAAAAGTAAAAGGCTTATCAGTTTGGTCTTCTACTGATTCTATCTCATACTCATATAATAGTGATGCATAGTATTTATAGTCACTTTCTCTTGATATAGTAACACTTTTTAATTTATAATCACTAGAAAACATTCTATGTACTTTAGCATTTAGAATACCTACTTTAGGCAACCTAATATGCTTATTATCTATTACTCTAGAATTATTATTCGTAACGCTAGTAGTAAACGATTGTTTTTTACTATGTTTAGATTTATAAATTGGTAATCCAAAATGAGATGGGTTTTTGTAATGATTATCTATTGCTTTTTTTAAGTTTAATCTTGTATTAGCATATGATGAAGTATCAGATTCTAATAACCATTTGTTATCTTCATTATATATTTTAGTATAATTTTCTACTTTACCAGTCTCATTATACATAGCAAGCAAATGATTATACATATATCTATTACATCCAAAAGTCTTATCAATCATAATTTTCTGCTGTTTATTAGGATATATTCTTACTTTTAATGCTATGTTCTTCTTCATCATTACCACCCTGACTTTCAATATATTTTCTTATTATATCTATTGTTACACCACCTGTGGTAACTAAGCAAAAACTTTTTGACCAAAAAGCCTCTTTCCAAAGTTTTTCTCTTATATTAGGAAATTCATTTTTTATAAGCCTACTACTGGCACTTTTATATGCATTTATAAATTTACTCATATTTGTTTTAGGAATGCTTCTAAACAAAACATGAATATGATCTTTGTCATGATTCCACTCAGCTATAGTAATACCATAATTATTACCAATATAGCAAAAGATTTCTTTTAACCTTTCAGAAATAACATCGTCAATAACTTTTCTTCGATATTTTGTTACCATCACAAGATGAAAATTTAATAAATACACTGAATGTTGATTCCGGTCTAATCTTTCCATTTTTACCACCATTTATTAGTTTTCTACTGATATTATAATTATACTAATTTTTGACTTCTTTGTCAATGCGTATTATCTAAAAAAAACACTAATTTACACATGCATATATTATCAAAAAACTGCAATTCATCCCATCACTTATAGAAGTGAGGGACTTCTTGCTGAGTTCTTTTTGTTAAATAGAATTTCTTCATCGCCTTTAAATTTGACATTCCATACCCTTTTCCATATTTCTTAGTTAGTTTTTCAGAAAAGTTTTTAATTATAATATTTTGTGATGTACTTAACCGATATTTTTCAATTAATTCATTTATAATATGTCCTATATTAAAATATAATTCTACCATTTGTGTATTTACGTTTTTCTTTATCCATTTCTTTGAATTAATTATTAATTCATCAATCATATCATAATAGTTATCTATAGCAACTAATGTAGTATCTAAAGACTCAGTTTTAGTTTTAATATTAATTCATCTCCTTTTCCATAATTATAAGAAGAAGCAGAAATTAATCCGCTTCTTCATTTTCATCAGGTTCTTCGTCAGAATTAATTTCATCTCTTTTACGATTAGGATTAGAAGTTAAGAATGTAACTCTTTCAGCAACAATTTCTGTCTTTCTTCTTTTCGTACCATCAGGAGACTCAATAATTCTATTCTGAACACGTCCTTTAACACCAATCATATCGCCAGTACTACAATACTCACTCGTAGACTCTGCAACTTGCGTCCATAAAGTACAATCTAAGAAATCAGTATCATATTCCCCATTAACATTTTTATATGCTCTAGGAACAGCAAGTGTTAAAGATGCATACTTCTTGCCAGTCTCTGTTGTTCTAACTTCCGGAGCTCTCGCTATCCTACCAACTAAAACAATTTGATTAACCATAATTACCTCCTTTCGAAAGCAATATATCATGATATAAGTAATCAAATCAAACACTCAAAAAATCTTTTTACACACATTTTTATAAAGAAAAAAACTTTCATAATTACTAAAAAGAATTTTTCTATTCCTTTTTAATAATCAAAAAAGTTTTTTACAACATCTTAACACTTTACACCAACTTTACACTTTATTTTTCTATAGCCAGTTCTTTGACTATAGATTCACCAATCAAAGTAGCAAGTTTTTCTTCACTTTTAAGAAGAATATTAAGATCACTACTATTAGATAAATAACTAAGTTCAAGCAAATAAGATTCATTACCAATATTACTATTATAATAAGGATTAACACCAACTTTATCCGGATTACTATCATCAACATAAGCACCAGTTAAATATCCCCCAGTTTCCCTTATCATATATAAATAATTACTATTAGTAGTTACTCCATATGCCTTATAACCCTTTTCTTTATATCCATTTAAAGAAGATTTAACTTCCGCCTCAGTAAAATTATGAGTATATACTCCATCAGACACCCTATACATCTTATTAGTAGAATAACCAAAATCAGTATTATTAATAATATTATTAACAATATCCTTAGCAAAATCATAATTAATATTATCAGGAGTATAAACTTCTATTCCTTTAACACTAGAACTAACATTCTTGTTAATATGAATTGAAAAAGTATATTTAGATTTAACCTCATTAGGAATAACAGCTCTACCATGTTCATTATACTCATCCATTGTTTTATCTGATGGAATATCATCCTTATCATGGGTAAGTTTAACTTTAATATTCTTACTCTCTAAATAAGATTTTAATTTCAAACTAATATTCATTGCAAAGTCACTTTCTTTGTAACTACCTGATAAAGCCCCGCTATCAAGACCACCATGTCCAGGATCAATAGTAATATCATATATTTCATTATCTTTATTTTCACTTACCTTAAACATAAAAGTACCATATTCTTCATCACTATTAATAATAATCTTATTATTATATTTAGATAAAGTATAATAGGTAACTTCATTATAATCAGTATTATTCTTAAGAACATAATATTTATAAATAGGTTTTTCCTTATCTTCCTTATTTTCATAAGTAAGCTTCAAAAACAAATAATAAATACCCCTATCTAAATTATCAATATACATACCTTCATTTATATATTCAGAAGTAGTAAAAGATATATCTGTACCACTCTTTTCATCATTAACATCAAATACCTTCTCTTCTCCGTTATATAAAACAAGTGCTATATCCTCATAATTAATATCCGTAATTTTTAAATCACCTTTTATATTAAAATGATTTCCATATATATAATACTCATCTATATTAACAACTTCTTCCTCTACATCAATTTTTGGAATAACATCCATAATATAATTAATATAAACAAAATATCCAACAAATCCAATGATAACAACAATAAATAAAGTACCAAATAATTTCTTCATTATTTCCCTCCAATATTAAGAGCCAAAAGTCTATTTAATTCAACAGCATATTCCATAGGAAGTTCCTCTCTAAAAGCATTAACAAACCCCATAATAATAAGTTCTTTAGCTTTTTCTTCATCAATTCCCCTACTCATCAAATAAAATAACTTATCCTCACTTATCTTAGAAACAGTTGCTTCATGCTCTAAAAAAGAACTATTATTATCAACAATATTCGTTGGAATAGTATCACTCTTAGATATATCATCTAGTATTAAAGTATCACATTTAACAGATGCCCTCGAATTAGTAGCATTCTTACTTATTCTAACAGTACCCCTATATGTAGCAAGACCACCACAAGAAGCAATCGATTTAGATACAATATTACTCTTCGTATTTTTACCTAAATGAATCATCTTAGCACCACTATCTTGCACTTGCCCACAGCCAGCAGCAGCCACCGTAATACAACTACCTCTCGAATTATCCCCTTTAAGTATACAGCAAGGATACTTCATATTCGATTTAGATCCAACATTACCATCTATCCATTCCATAAGACCATTTTCTTCTACAATAGCCCTTTTAGTAACCAAATTATAAACATCACTAGACCAATTCTGAATAGTCGTATACCTACATTTAGAATTCTTACCAACAAATATTTCCACAACAGCAGCATGAAGAGCATCTTCCGTATATGTAGGAGCAGTACATCCCTCAATATAATGAAGCTCACTATTATCGTCTACTATAATAAGAGTCCTTTCAAATTGTCCCATATTTCTACTATTAATTCTAAAATAACTTTGTAAAGGTCTATCTAAATGCGTATCAGGAGGTATATATATAAAAGTACCACCAGACCAAACAGCACCATTTAATGCCGTAAATTTATTTTCATTATATTTAACCAAAGTATTAAAATATTTCTTAAAAATATCAGGATATTCCCTTAAAGCTGTATCTGTATCACAAAAAATAACATTCTTATCCTTAAGTTCCTTATTCATATTATGATAAATAACTTCACTATCATATTGAGCCCCAACACCATCTAAGTATTTCTTTTCAGCAGATATTACACCCAAATCATCAAATAAATTTCTAACACCGCATGATAAATTATCCCAATTATCCGTAAGATTCTCTTCCCTTTCTTTATAATAATTAATACTATCATAATCAATATCAAGTTTAGGTCCAAAAGAAGGATTACTACTCTTATCAAAAGCCTCTAACGAATTAAGCCTAAACTTAAGCATCCATTCAGGTTCACTCTTAATACTTGATATCCTTTTAACAACATCATTAGTAAGTTTCATTCATATCACCTTTTCTACAATTATTATAAATTAAATCAAGACATAAGTAAAGAAAAAGAAGACAACTTACATTAATCTTCTTTAACAACATTCGAATTAGTAGTAAAACCATCCATATAATAACTAGGTATCTTTCCTTGAATAACTTTCATCGCAATCGGAATAGTAAAAGAAGTATTCATATCATTACTAACAATAGGAAGTATTACCCTAATATTAATACTAATATTAATATTAAGTTTAAGTAAAGCATTATTCATACCATATTCTACTACTTCTGTACTAAATCCAGTAACAACATTTCGTGTGAAAGAAATGCGTACAGGAATCTTAGGACCAAAATTATTCAAAAAACTATTATTAAAAGAAGCTCCAAAAGGAACCTCTACTACAATACCCCTTTTTAATAAATTAAAATTATAATCACTATAATAATCTTTAAACTTATCAACTTTACCCTCTTCAATATCTCTTAAATTATACTCTATATAATTAGTAATATTACTAAGTACCAAAGAAGATTTTTTAGAATCAAAATCAATTAAAATAATTTCACCATTACTATTATATCTAGGAGTAAAAAGATTATTATAATCAAATTCATTATTACCTTCCCCTATAGCATTATTAATAACAAGTAACATAAGTCTCTTAATTTCGTCTTCTGAATAACTAGTAATAACCGGAGTAACTCTATCAGAATAAAATTTAATAAGAAGAATAGAAAAAATAATAGAAATAACAATTAAAATAATTATCAAAGAAAAAGTTTTACCCCTTTTCTTTTTTTTAAGTACTAATCTCATATTAAATTATATGAAATATAATCATCTAAATGAAATAAAACCCCCATTAATTGATAATGTCATATATCCAAAAGAATTAAGTCTCGTACTAATTTCATAACTTTGCCTACCCTCATCACAATATAAATAATATATCTTACTCTTATCAAGATAATGTGAAAAATTATTAAGCAGATTATAATACGGAATATTAATAGCATTTTTAACATGAGATATATTATATGAATAATTATCTCTTATATCAACAATAATAGGATTATCCATCTTCATTACCTCATCGATAGATATAGTATTCATACTAACACCTCTAGTATAATATATACACAAATAATAAATATGAAAAGTTAATAAGCACAAAAAAATGTAGCCATATAGGTTACATTTTAATCATCATCTGCAAAGAAATCATCAAAGAAATCATCATCATCAGTATTATCTTCATAAACAGTAGTTACTTCTTTTTTATCTTCTGTCTCTACTTTATTATCAGTTACATTATCATCTACTTTAGTATCATTATCACTATTTTTATCTTCAAATGAAGCATCAATAGTCTTATTCGGAACTAAATCTTTAACTGACACTTCTTCAGATTCTTTCTTCTCTTTAGCAAGTTCTTCTTCTTTTTCAATTTCCGCTATCTTAGCATCTATCTTCTTTACCAAGTCATCAATATTAAAACTATCACTATCATTATTTTTAGAAGGTTCTTTCATAAAACCAGGTAGAGGTCCACCAAATGGATTACCACCCATTGGAGCACCGCCAAACGGATTACCTCCCATTGGAGAACCACCAAATGGACTAGTTCCAATAAATGGATTAGCACCACCAAATGGTCCACTAGGTTGGAAAGATTCCATGCTAGCCATTTTTTCCTGTTTTTTTGCTTTAACATATTCCCTTATATCAAATAATTCAACAGGTTTCTTCTCTCTAGTTGGAGGCGTAGCTTTCGAATAACTCTTACCCCAGTCAACCTCAAAATCCGTTTGGAATCTTGTTTTATATGGAAATAATCTTCTTCTTAAAACAATAATTTCAAATTTATTAAGTCTTTGTAAATCACTAACAGTAACAAGAGGTGTCGATGCTGTCTTATCCTTTTCCTTAGATTTAACTTCACCACACATCTTACTAATCTCTTCAAGAGCAGCAATTTCACTACTAATCAAATATAATAAATTACAGTTACCACGAATAGTATCACCATTTTCTTTACCATAAACTTGCGTAAGTTGAGCAAAGTTCTGAATAATAAAGGTAAATCTAATCAATCTACTTCTGGCAGCAGTAACCATTGTTGTAACATCTTTAAGTGGTGGCATATTAGCAAACTCATCCAATATAAAGTTAGTTCTAAATGGAAGTTTACCACCAGATTCTTGAGCAACATCAATAAGTGTTTCATAACATTGTTTAATAAATATCGTAGCAAGAGGATGTAATGTCTTCTTTTCATCTTGAACAATTAAAAATACAGCCGTTTTCTTTCTACCAATATCTCTCATATCGAAATCACTATAAGAAAGCATCTCAGATAAATTTTCTCTAGAAGAAAATAATTTAATCTTCTGCTTAAATGTAGCAATAATACCTTGTTTAGTTTCATCAGCAGTAAATACCGTACCAGAAGCATTAATGTATGCAGGTTTAGAAGGATCCTTACCATTAAAATACTCTTTAATATAATTATTATTAGGTCCTCCAAATCTCTCTTCACCTAAACTACACATTAAATTCAAACTATTTAAGTTAACCTGCTCTGGAGTAGCATCTTCAAACAAACCTAAAGCAAGACCAGTAAAATAATCCGCTGCTGTCTTCTCCCAGAAAGGATCTCCACTACTCTTTTCTTCATACAAGATATTTAAAGCAAGGTCATCCAATAACTCAATAGCCTTATCTGTATTACCTTCTTTATATAATTTATAAGGCAAACTCATCGGATTCCATGCATTACCATGCTGTGGATCTCTAAAATTTAAAGTAACAATATTATAACCAGCTTCTTTTAATATTTCAGCAGTCTCTTCATATAACTCACCCTTAGGGTCAGTTAAAATCATCGATTCATTATGTTTAGCAAGAAGTTTAATCATCGGTTTAGCAACAATAACAGTTTTACCACTACCAGTAGCACCCATTACCAAGTAATGATCCTCACCATTATCAACCCACATCTTACCTTTCTTACTATATAAAGCAATACCAGCAGCAGGAATACTCTTATCTTTAATATTAACTACTTCTAATCCTTTTTTAAACTCATTATCCGTAGCCCACCTAGAATATCCTTTTTCTTTCTTAGAACCAATACTAATTCCAAATCCACCCTTATCACTACTAAAGATATAAGATTTAACAGCTAAGAAAATTCCTATTAAAGATACTAAAAATAATAAAAATGTTGCCCCAATATATCTACTAGTAAAAGCCATAAAAGGCAAAAAACCATAAAATTTACCATTAGCAAAAATACTAGCTACATTAAGTACTCCTATTGCACATAAATACAATAAAAATACACAAAAGCAAATAAATATTATTAAATCTTTCTTTTCTACTTTTATTTTCATCTAATAACACCTCTCAAACTAACAATATTATAGCATTATAAGTATAAAAAGTAAACAAAAAAATAAAAAAGAAAAAAGAGCAATTAAGCCCTTTATATATTCAGATACAGTTAGTCTATTTCAACATACCTATCATCATTAATTAATATATTTATTATCAATAATTAATTATGTGAATTATTACTTGAAGCATTTTCAGAATTACCTTCCATTTTTCTAACTCTTGCCAATGGTCTATCTACGTCAGTGGTTCCATTTTTATTTAAAGCACTTAATAACAAAGCCGTTGTAGTATCTTGACCACTGGAAGTACCTAAACTAGCAATAACATTTGCATTAGAGCCAGAAATTAGCACTGTTTTAATAACTTCAGAAATTAAATTTTCATCATAACCATTTTCGGCTAACACAGCAATCGTTGCCTTTAAAATAATATTTTGACGATATGCTTCAGCTTCAGCAGAAATCTTTTGAGCTTCAGCATTAATTACTGCTTGCTCTTTTTTACTTTTTGCTTCAGCAATTGCTCTTTTATTTTCCAATTCTTGGGTTTTAGCTTTTTCGTAGTCATCTACTAAAGCCTGAGGAAGTTTAATATTTTTGAAAGATAAATGGCTAACATGAAGACCAGTTCTAGCCTCAAATGCATTAAATAAATCACCCGGGTCTTTTTCATCTATTGAGTAATTTCTTCCAATTAGTTCTTGAGCACTTTTACTCTCCACAAAACTACGGATAACATCCTTTACTAAAATTCCTAATTCTTGAATTGGATTAGTATTTTCATATTCAAATTTATATGGATCAGCAATTCTAACTGTTAATGCCGGATCTATTTCAACATAAATACCTTCATTAGTTAAATACTTCTCTGCAGGATAATCGATCACCGTTTTAGTGACATTAACAAGTTTACTACGATACCATGGTAAAACAAATCTAAATCCACTATTTTTAACAGTTACCTTTCCAGTCAAAACATTTTGACAAATCAACTTTGCATTTTTCGGTATCATTCTAAATAATTTAACATTATAACTTTTATATAATTCCGAATTAACTTCTGGTATAAAAGCATTTTTTTCATTTTGTTCCATAATCATTTCCCCCTTAAACTTAAAAGGATTTCCCCTTAAGCAATTAAATTGTATCACAAAAGCGTACATTTGTCAAATTTGAATAATATTCTACAGCAAAAAAACAAATTTTATTCAAAAAAAGTGTTATAAAAACACTTATTCTTCATTACTTTTAAAATAAAAATTAACCTTATAATTCATAACCCCATTCTCACTAAAAGAATAAGAATTATCATTATTATCAATAACAGTATATACTCTATTATCTTTATATTCATCCATATTACATAACTTACTAGAAGAAGTAATCTTACTTATATTATCATCAACATATTTATTAAATTCTTCATAAGTATTAAATCTCTTCTTCATACTATCATTAAGCATTTCATAAGCATCTTTAGTATTATTAAATAATTTACTAACATAATCAGAAAAATATAATTTACATATCTGTACATCAGTAATATTTTCACTTTCAATCATTTTATTATTTGGATTACTATCAATATTAATTTTCTTAATACTATTAATAACCTTCTTATAATTATCACTATTTACAGGATATAGAGAATAAGTATTATTAGAAACATCATTAAGAACAACTATTTTAAAATTGTCATCAATAATATTAGTACTATCAAAATCATTCTCTATAATTTTACCATTAACTAAATATAAATAATTCTTACCTATTTTAACATATTCAATATTATTAGTACTAACTTCCGATAATACAGAATAATTTTTACTATCTATAATAGTATTACTATCTAAATATCTATCATCTAACAAAGACTTAACATTATCATTATTTGTAACCATATAACTAATATAATTATTAACCTCTCTTGTAATAGAAAAGAAAGTACTATAATCATTTACATATACTAACTTATCAGTATTACTTTTTCTACTAGTAAAGAATATAATAAGTCCACATATAATACAAACAACAAGTACGACAATTAAAGTTTTCTTATCATCTTTTTTCATTGTAATTCCTCCGTTATTAAATTATCTTTCATGTTACTAGGTCTCGGTTTATCAACAGAAACATATTCGAGAGGATCAGATTTATTACCATTTATTCTTATTTCAAAATGAAGATGTCCTCCCGTAGAATTACCAGAAGAACCACTTTTAGCAATTACTTGCCCTTGCATAACATAATCCCCTTTTTTTACAGTAATAGAATCAGCATACAAGTGACCATATAAAGATATAATACCATCACCATGATCAATCATAACATAATTACCATAACTCTTGCAATTAGCTCCGTATGGAAAATTAGTGCATGTTCCAATACTAACATTATCATTAACATCAGGATATAATACTGTACCACTCTTCGTAGCAATGACATTTTCCTGACCGACAACAGCAGCAATATCAATTGCTCCATGAGCTCCACTATGAACATCATCATTACCCGCAAACCAAGCCGTTATTGTAGTCGCCGAAGGACTTCCCGTCGCAAACTCTTTGCCATTAACAGTAGTAATCTCACTACTACCAATAGGCCAATAATATCCCGTATTATCATTAGTAGAACTATATCCTTCATATGCATAACTATTAGAACTACTTCCACCATCAAAATCAATTATACCAAGTACTAACCCAACAGGAACAAAAATAATAACAATAAAAAAGATGATGAATATAAAAGGAGAAATAGCACCCGCAATAACAAGTTTTTTCTTCATATCTCCATTCATAATATTCACCACCTTAAATAATATTACAATCCACCACCAGAACCAAATGATTCTAATTCATCTTCTGTAACAATTACATTAATTTGCATTCTTCTATTACCACATACAAATAATGCTTCACCCTGACTAAATCTCTTAATAGCTTCTTTCTCATTATCATTTAAATCAATAAGCATTGATAAATCATCAACAGCTTGTTTCTTTAATCCCATTACCAAGTAATAAGAAGAATTATCAAATATAGCTTTACCATGCATTAATATTCCATCTGCTACAAAATCTGAAGGTTGCTGTGTAATAATAATCGTACCAGTATTATATTTTCTAGCCCTTCTCTGAACCTGGGCAAGAAATTCCGCTCCAAGTTCATTTTTAGCTCCTAATAATACATGAGCTTCATCAACAGATAAAACAGTATTAACATCAGGATTTAAACAAAGTCCCCAAGCAAACTTAAGAACATTAAATAAAAGTGCATTTCGAATATTAACATCAGAGTTCATAAGCTCTTTAATATTAAATACAAGAAAATCACTATCCGTATTAATAGATGTCTTACCATTAAAGAAATACTTAAGTTCTCTTACTAAAGGCCTAAGTTTTAACTCTAACCTTTCCATAACATCTCTTTCATGAGTCTTTTCTGTCATCGAAGTAAGTTTACTAGTAACAGTAACATAAACATCACTAAATGTTGGATAATCAGCTGATGTAAATTTAGAGAAATCGCTAGTAAAAGTAATACCAAATCTAGCATAAGTATCTTGTACAATTTCACTAAATAAAGTAAGAACATCATCTTCAATATCAGGAGAATAATACTTCATAAATGCCTTTAAAGATTGAAGAGTCTTATTAAGAACCGTATATCCAAGACCATTCTTAATCTCTGTTTCATCAGCATCCATAATAACCTCAAGTGGATTAACCATACCATATTCTCCACCTTTACCAAGGTCTACTACATCTCCACCGTACATCCTAGTCATTTCACTAATTTCACCCTCAGGATCTACAGCAACAATCTGATAACCATTTCTAATATGACTTCTAAGAATAAGCTTAGCCGCAGTACTCTTACCACTACCAGAAGTACCAAGCATAATCATATTAGCATTATTTCTATTACTCTCTTTTCTTAATTGATATAAAAACTGATTAAATAACACTACTCCACCAGAAAAATCAACACCAAGTAAGGTAGATAAACCATCATCTTTAATACTATCAAAGATAAAAGGATACATCGCAGCCATTGTAGGAGAAGGCATAGGCGTACCAATTCTATCCTCAATAACTTGCTTTTCAAATATAGGAAGCATTGACTTAAATACCCTTTCCTGTTCAAATCTTAAAGGAATAGCTCTAAGCTCCATAGCATCCATATAATTCTTCACATTAACCTTTTTCATTTCAAGTTCTTCTCTAGTATCAGCAGTAATCATAATATGCATTTGAAAATCAAAAGTTCTAGCTTGCGAAGCAGTAAACTGTTGAATAAAATATTCAAGTGATTCAACATCTTGTCTAATTCTTTCTTGAATAGTTCTATCCTTTTCCTGTTGATATCTACTTCTAAGATCAGATATCTCTTTATTAAGCATCTTAGATAAAACACTAAAAGATACCGGAATATGCTTAATAACAAGTTTAACACCAGACATATTAGTCAAATTAGATAAATAACCAGGACCAATAAATCTAGGATAAGAAATAACCGTTAAAATAGTAGCATACTTATCACTAATAACAAAATCCGAAGGATTAAATTGTAATCCCTTAGGAGCAATCTCACTCTTAAAATTCATTACGAAGTCACCACCTTAAAATTAGTAGTCATTCCACTATTAAGAAAATTATCAAGTATTACTCTTAAGTCATCATTAGAAGTTTGAACAGCCTCTAACCCACTATTAGCGAGTCCAGTAATCAAAGTTCTAAGTCTTTTCTGAATAATATCATCATTCTTCTCTTTAAATAAAATATAGTATTCAGTATCAGTAATATTATTATTCATAAAAGTATTAGCCTTATCAATATCCTGATTAATAAGCTTTCTAACTGCTGGACTAGTACTCTGATTATATAATAATTGCAATCTAGCCAAATAAGCATTCAAGTCAACAGGTCTATCAGCACTAATAAGCCAAAACTCAAAATCAATCATATTATAAAAATTTTTTAATGCTACAATAACATTATCTTGAATAGACTGATCAAGAATAAAGATATTTCTTGGCTTAATCTTAACACCAGTAACTTTTTTCTTATTATCTAAGATAATACAACCATTAGTAATAGAATTAATAGGAACCCAATCCTCAGTAAAGCCACTATTTGTCTTCTTTCCCGAACTTTTCATAAAAACACCAACCTCTCCATTTATAATTTCTTTTTTCAATAAAAAACCTATATATACTCTGTATCGCACAAAGTACATTATGATAATTAGGAATAGGAACCACCAAGAGTCCAGTGATAGCAACTGGTAAACAAGATATAAGTACCAGTATACTATCATTAGAATCAACCATAACAAGTAATAATAAAGATACTAAAGCCCCAGTCCCAAACATAATCAAATCAAAAGGCCTAAAAATATTAAATATAAGTGTACCCTTCTTAGCATTAGCAGGTACTAAATAACCATTCACTATGTATCACACCCTTCTTATTATTTTTTATTCTTTCCATATTTAGAGTTAGCTTTGGCCTCTTCGTAATCTTTATTTCTACTTCCACTGACATTTTTAATATTGTTAGTCTCTGCCTTGGTTGATTTCTTATTTTTATCAAACTCAACTGCACTAAACCTAACATCATTTTTCCCATAGCCTGCATATCCTTTCTTAACAGCATCAGATCTAATTTTTTCAGCATCATTTAAGGCAACAGCTAAGGCTTTATTTGCGTCGGCAGCCCCTGTCCTAATTTTATTCATTTCATCCTGTAATCCAATTGCTTTAGCACTCTTAATACTTGCATCAGCAGCCTGAATTTCTGCAGCAGTAACAGCAGGCCCACCACTACGTTCTCTTTCAAACAAAGCTTCCTTATACAATAAAGCTGATTGAACATTAGCATTCTTTTCAACTTCTTTTTCAACTATTTCAACCACTGAATTATATTGACTATATGATTCCAATTCTCTCTCATAATCGTCAACAGTTCTCTGTGCAGATAAAGGAGCCATTCTTCCAAAGAAAGTTGAAGCATCGTGATGCCTTTGATATGCTCTTTGATTAGCGGCTCTTACATTATTAAGACCACTACCAACATTTTTTATAACATTACCTTTAGTTTTTGCGCTTCCAAATGCTCCTCTAAGAGCTCCACCAAAGAAAGCAGGAATTTTACTTAATCCTTCACCATTTCTAAATCCTGAAAACGCCCCAGCAATTCCACCAGCAGCAAATCCAGCTCCCATCGTTGCAAGTCCCTTACCAGGTATTTCATCAAGCAATTTCTTAGGGCTCTTAATTCCAAGATCAAACTTACCACCACCAGGGAAGATATCTTTTAGAAGTTCGGGAACTCTCTTTGCAAACATTAATAATCCAATTATCAAAAATACTTTTACCCAAGTAGAATCACTATTATTACGTAAGTAACCAATACCATTATCAACCTGATTTAGTATGTCTTTAGAAAAGAAAATAACAAAATATATAATCATAAGCCTAATAAATAAATCAATAAAAGTAGTACCACATTGTTGTATCCATTTCTTAAACGAGCCTTCGGGATCAGATACATATGAAAGTATAGGAATAGGAGCAATTAATTGAAGAAAAGCTAATTTAAATACCCTAATACCTATTTGAATACAAAATGAAAGAAGAATCCATGCAATAACAATTCCGACTATACAAGAACCTAAAAAATCAAATTCAATATAATAATCACCATAAGCATCCGTAAGAGCTAAATAATATGGTGTAGAAGAAAAGCTCTCGTTTCTACTGACATCATCAACAATTGAATCAAAATTATTTGCTTTAATATATGTTCCTGTATCAACAGTACCATCAGTAGAAGTCTGTATTGATGAAGACATTGTTATACCGCCATTATATTTGGGTGATCTTTCATCAGAATAAAATTCAAAAAAGATGTTTTTAGCCAATTCAGTTCCAAAATTTTCTTTATTAGATATATTTTGGCCAACTATTAATTTATAAACTATGTTATCTGAGTTGTTAGACCCAATCAATAAATTTTGTAGTCTAAAAGCTTCCTTAAAGATTGTTGGAGTTATTCCGAGCAAAACAATAGAAATAATTATTCTTAAAATAATGTTTCCAACACCATTTTTTTTATCATTTAATTTTTCTGGGCTTATTAAAGATTGAACTAATACAAAAGATAGTTTAAAAACCATAAATAAGCCTAATATTAAACCTGCTTTAGTATATACTTGATTAGCAAAAGATGAATCAAGAAAATCAGCTCTAGCTAAAATTTCAAAAATATTATAAATAGAAATAATAAAGTTATATATAGTGGAGGCAATTAACCCTCCAAAAGATCTAATCGCTTGAGTAATGGAAACTCCAATATCAAAAATAGATGCAAGAAAATACATTTATTTCACCTCCAAACTTAAAATAATCCACATGCCCCAGGATAAATATTACTCCATACAGCATTTGCAATTGTTAATATTAATTTAACAAACAAAGGAACTAAAAACAAAATTACTACAACCACAATTCTTTTTATAAATTTTGTTTGAGCCTCCTTCATATTTTTCTCATCACCAGAAAAAACAGCTTTACTAAAATCAATAATCCCGAAAGCTATAAGAGCCAAAGAAACAATTATTTTCAGGATATTATAATAATAGCCTATTCTTTCTTTAAGTTTATCATTAATTAAATCATCACAATCAATCGCAATAAAAATATCCCTTTGGGCGCCTAAATCTGTCATATTCCTTTTTAACTCAGGAAGTTCATTTTCAATTATATCTTTACTTAAATCAGTAGATGAAGAATATTTATTAAAATAAGCTATTGCATTCAAAAACTTTTTTGTATACTCATCAAGAATAGAAATATTACCTAAATCAAGAATAGTAACATCATCAGAGTATCCATTTCTTTTATTCAAATATTCCCTAATATCATCATAAAGAGCACTGTTTAAGCTAGGTATATTTAAACATTTAAACTCTTTATTGCTTTCACAATAATCCTCTATTTTTGCATAACCTATAGTATTTAACATAGAATATTGCAATGCAGATTCAACAGCATCAGATAAATACTGAGTATTACCACCAGAATAATTCTTATATTTTATAGGATTATCATAAATATTTTTTAAATACGAATAAGATAATTTTAATTTTTCATACATTTGCCTTGACGAAAAACCATCATTAAAATTATAATCACCATTATTCTCATATGCCTTAATCATATTATCGACAGCAGAAATATAGGATTTATCATTAACTAAAGTCAAAAGTCCACTATAATCATCGTTATCTGATAATGTTACGTTTTTACTAACCCACTCCTCAATTTTATTATTAAGATTGTTCTTATTTTTATCACTATCAAATAAAATTTCGTAATCATTACAATTAGCTTCCTCTTCACATACGGAATGTACATAAGTCATATCAAAATTCTGAGCAACCTTCCAATATTCACGATTAAAATCACATATTGATTTTAATTCACTTCTTTTATCACTATTAACACATTCATCATTAGTATGGCCATTACTTTTAATATTAACTCCATAAATAATTTTTTTTTGATATTCATCATCAAAATTCATATTATTAATATGACTATATATACCATTTACACTATTATAACTTTCCGAAAATATCATTCCATCCTTTTTCTTTAAAAAAACATATTCATTATTTTCTAAAGTATTGGAATAAATTGATTGCCCTAATTGACCTGCAAAAACAACATCATCGGTTCCTTCCCATGCACGTCTCATTTTTTGAGGGCACAATTTAGAATTCATATTATATAGTTTATCAGTTCCGTTTTCTCCCACAGAACATGAATCAGATATTTTATTGGCATCGTTTATCCAACAATCATCTTTATCACCCAAAATAAATTCAAAACGGTCATAACCACTACCAGGGCCATTTTGTTTAATGTACCCTATTTGAAACTTTACATTTCCTTCACCTTCTGTAATCATAGCAAGGAAATTAGAAAAGTCATCATCACATTCTATATACATAACCTGTTCACCCAAAACTCTACCACTATATATAAATAAACTAACTATTAATGTAAGTAATAATCCTAGTTTTTTCTTCATAATAAACACCCATCCCTTTTTTAAGTAATTTATATCAGTATCATTATATCACACAATAAAAAAAAAAGAAATTACTATTTAATAATTTCTTATTATTATTTATTTATTTTTACAAAAATCAGAATCCATACTTACAGTCTTTCTAATATTACACTTCCAGCACTGTTTCCAACTTGACTCTTCATAGTTAAAATCAGTACCAGTTGCAACATCAGAAATAGTTTCTAATACAAAAGTAACAATCCACACTACAGCAAATACTCCTACTGCGTATAAGAATCTCTTACCAAGTAATTTAGTGGCCTTTTTAACTTCATCTTCTTTACTAGCAATAACTGCTTTTCCTAAATCAATCATACCAAATATAATTAATAATATAGGAACACCTATCATTATCACATTAACAATAATACCAACTAAATTCCACACAGGTTGTAATTTGTTAATATACGATCCGCCATCATCTAAAACATAACCACAAATATTTGCTAAAACATTAATCATATCTATACTCCTCCTCTTCAATATAATTATATATTACACTAAAATAATTAAAATGTCAAATATAGGTTAACAATATTTTACATTTTATTGTATTTCATCAGTTCTTCCTTGATTTCTATCAGTCTTATTTGGATTACTATTAGTAGTCTTTTCCTCTACCTCATCCCCATTAATTAAAGCCCAGCATTTCTTCCAAGAAGACTCATCATACTTATAACTATCATTATCCTTACCAATAGTACCCGCAGCTAAATCTAATACTAAAGTAACAATCCATACTGTAGCAAATACCCCTACTGCATATAAAAATCTCTTACCTAAAAGTTTAGTAGCTTTCTTAACCTCATCTTCTTTATTAGCAATAACAGCTTTAGTTAAATCAATCATACCAAATAATATAAGTACTATAGGTACACCAATTCTAATAATATTAACAACTAATCCTACTATATTCCATACAGGAGCATAGTCTTTAGTACATATATCAACTGCTGCCATAATTTGCATACAAATCAACTCCTTAAATACATTAATATTTTATCACAAAAATAAATATTTACCAATACTATTTTTTAAAAATATCAAATATACTCTTCTTTTTAGTACTATTATCTTCTTCTATATCATTACTTTCTTTAATTAACCCTAATTTAATAAGTAATGGAATAAATATATTACTATTATCTTCTTTATCATTAACAGAACCAATATTATAAAATACTTTCAAATTAGATTCAACTTCAAAATTAGCAATATCTTTATCATTAAGTAATAATTTATTAAGTATAACTTTTTTATCTCTTAATTCACTAAGAATACCAGGATTAATACTAACTAACTTATTTAACTTAATAATCGAAGGTTCTATTAAATACAATACCTCAGTACATAAATAATCTTTCTTAGATTTATTTAAATCAACAATAAATAAATCTACCCCATCATATTTATTAATAGTACTATCTAATTGATCTTCTTTAATAGATAAAGCCTCTTTATCATTAAAGAAAGTAAAATCCCTTTTATCAATTTCAATTAACATCGTACTATAATAACCTTCTAATATATTTTTAATTAAATAACAAAAAGTAGTAGCCCCAGCATTATCTGTAATATTCTTTATACCAAGAATTATCTTTTTCTTCTTTTCATTACCAGTAGTAGTCTGCGAGAAAGAAGCATCATTATTATTATCAACTTCTTGATAATGAGCGACATCACGATATATATTAGGATTATTATATAAATACATTAAAGCACCACTATCAGCAGTAAAATTATAAATACCCATACTAACAAGTTTAGATAAAAATATATCTGATTTACTAATAGCATCATCTTTATCTAAAAGTAAAATAATCTTACTCATATCTAAACTCATTGATAATTTTTTTAAATTAGAAATATCTTTATAATCCTTAATCGAAGTAATATCTAAAAACATTCTATTAAAGAAGAAATTACCAAAAGTATTAATAATCTCATCTACAGTATATTCTCCCTCTAGCTTCTTAGAAACCTCAATATCCAAATTATTAAAAACATCTAAATACTTATTACCAATAACAGTATCCATAATTATCTATTGATCCTTTCTATAACCCTAGTTTCTCCTCTTATCGGAATAGTAATATTAAAATCAATGAAAGGAATACTAAGTTGTACAAAAGTAACAACTCTGTAATATTCTCTATCATCACCCATTTTAGATATACAATATCCCCTATCAAAACAAGTATAATCATTATATTTATCTAAATAACTATTAGATAAAGTAACATAATAATTATAATCCTTAAGCCTATCCTCTATCTTAGTTATCGTATCACCTGATTTATTAATATCATTAAGCTCATCATCAGTCATTCCTTCATTCTGCTCTATAATATCAATAACACTATTCTTTACTCTAAAAGCTTTAGCATAATTTAAAGCTACCGCTACAAAAGTAATATATACTGCTAAAAATATAAGTAATACATATATCATAAATGTTCCACCAACTGCTTCTTTCATCTCTCATCACCTACTTTAAAATAATAGTTTGTGTATCAATACCTGTTTGCTGTTCAAATGTATTTTGAATCCATTTTCTACCAATAGAATTTTCTCCTCCAAATAACCATACACCAATAGCAAGTACTAATCCAAGTAATACTATAGTAATAACAGTACCTGATACCTCTCCTGCTGCTTCTTTCATTATTTCACCTTCTTTCTAAATACATTATTTTCTATCTTTCTAATATATTTCAAATTTTTATATTGAAATTAACATAAAAATTGAAATCAATAATAATAACAAAGAACCTCCACCAGTAACAACCATCATTGTCATAGTTCTTCTTTCCATAGAATCAAGTCTAGACTTATATTTCATCTCTCTAGCTTTACTTTGTAAAGATGAAACACTTTTACTAAAAGAAGTAAGTTGTTCATGTTTCTTCTCCTGTTCACCAAGACCTAATCTATATAATAATCTCATCATTCTCATTGAATCTCTAACTGGATATTCTTTAGCAAAATCCATATAAGGATCAATTGAAGAATCACCTTTTTCAATCTTTTCTACAAGTCTTCTAAGACCTGGTCTAAATACTTCAGGAGCATCATCAATACTTCTAGCAAGTGCTACCGGAACAGTATAATGATGAATAAGTACTTCTAAAGTTTTTAAATAATAAGGAAGTAAAGAATCAATATAATTAAGATGAGTCTTATACCATTTCCTTAAACTTAAATATGGCATCTTATAAGTAATATATCCAAGAACTAAAGCCATAATAATACCTAAGTAACTCAATTGAGTCAAAAACACAAATACTAATGCTACTGATACTAGTATACCATTTTTTATTCTTTTCATAAATACTTCATTAGGATTATATACCCTATCACCATACTTAGCAATAAGTAAAAAGTCATAATCTTTTTCTTTCAATAAATTACATAATTTATTATTCGTAGAAATATCTCCACTAACAATATTATTAACAGATAAAACATATATCGCAATAATAAATACTAATAACATTTCAATATACATTATTCAGCACCTACATTCTCGTTATAATATTTTTCTCCTGCTAGAAGAAAATAACTATTAATAATAACCACTAAATGAACAAATATCCTAATAATTAAATTATCAACCATATTAATATAAGTTTCTTGTCCAATTAATATTTGAATAAGAGCAATCATACCATATAAAGCCACACCAAAAGTAACAAATTGTCTATGAAAATTAGCCCTATCCGTTCTATCTCTGTATACACCTTCTACTAATACATCAATATCTGTAAGCATATTTTCAAAAGTACCTTGGGTATCCTTGGCCCCCTCTTTAGTAACCTGTAAAAACAATTGATGCATATTTTTTACCATATAATAAGGATATTTAGTATCCATATACTTAATAGAATCACTAATATCACCTTTTTCATATGATAAAGCAATCATCATCTTAACATCACTAAGTAAAGGTTCCTCTAATATACCAGATTCAACTACTCCTTCTAAACTCTTAACAAAAGCTTGTGTCGTATTAAATTCCATAATCGTATTAGTACAATAAACCTGTACCTGTTCAAATATATATTCACTATATTGTCTTTTACATCTTAAATAAGTAACATAAGGAATAAAAGAAATAGCAATAACAATATATACAACCGAAATAATAATATTATAAAAATATAAATAACTAATACCACCAGCAAGTCCAGCAAAGATAAGTACCTGAAATAAATATTGTCTTGGACTATATTCAAGTCCTAATTCTTTAACCTTTTCTCTCATCATTTTAAAAGAATAAGGCTCTATTTTCTTATAAGTAGATATAGCCTGCTGCGAAATAAACTTATATACAGACTCTCCTCTCTTTGTACGATAAGAAACAATAAATAAAATAATTAAACCTATTAATAAAATTTCCATTACTTATCACCTCTTATCCATTAATACCAGTAACATTAACCATCTGAGGAGCATTAACATAATTATTAGGTATACTACTATTATTATTAACACCTTGTATAGCATTCTGATTATTATTATCCACATTCATTGTTGATAAAGGCTGATTATTATTTGCTATATTAACAGTTCCTGTTGACGTACCATAATTATCTTGCATATAATTACTATTATCAACAACAAAACTATCGCTCGAAGCATCCCTAAATTCTTCTTTAACAAGAATATCACTAGGAATAATAACACCTTGGGTTTCTAAATAATCAATTAAATGCTTCGAAGGATTTAAAATAGTCTCTTTACCATCCGGAGTCTTCTTATATAAAGTTCTCGATTTAGGATTATTATTTTCATCAACATAAAATTCAACAACTTCCGATACCTCTCTATGAAAAGCATTATACTTAGTACTAAAATAACCCTTAATATGAACACCAATTTGAACATATCTATGAATAGTAGCTAAAAATTGATTAACATCTTGATTAGTCTCCAATAAACTATACATTCTATTAGGAATAGACTCAGCCTTATCAGCATGAATAGTAGATAAAATATTATGACCAGAAGAAATTGAATTACGAACAGCCATAACAGCTTCCGCACTTCTAACCTCAGATAAAAGTATCCATCTAGGATTCTGCCTCATACAAGCTACTAATATATCTGAGTATGAAGCAATATTATTCGTTTTCATAGCAACAATATCCCTATAAGGAAATATTTTATCCAAATGTAATTCCAAAGTATCTTCAATTGTAATGAGTTTTTCATTATCTTTCGTATGCGCAGCCAAATACTTAATAAACTCCGTCTTACCAGAACCAGTTTCACCACTAACAATAATATTACAATGACCTTCTACACATTTTAGTAAAAAATCATGAATATTAAGTCTAATATAATCTTCTTTTATTATCTTTTCTTTCTCTAGTCTAATCTTAGCAGGAGTCTTTCTAATTAATACAGCTATACCATTCTTAGCAATCGAATCATGTAAAAAATTCATTCTTAATTCAGTAGACTCAGCATCCAACATCGGATTAGCCATATTAAAAGATTTACCCATTGAATTAGCACACTGAAAAGCAATCTTTTCCATTAGAGCATTATCAATACCAGTATTTTCTACTCTAAAAACACCTTTAGATAAAGTTTTAAGCCATACTTGTCCACCATTATCATAAGATATATCCGTAATATCATCATTATCTAAAAACTGTTTTAAAGGGCCAAAATCAATTTGACTAAATTGTTCATCCACTATATACCCTCCCTTCAAAATAATTTAATTATTCTTCTTCAGTAACCTGATCACTTATTTGCGGTAAATCACTAACATCAACAAATGCTGTCTTAGAATTAATAAACTCTTCTATTTGAGTACTACTTACATGAACAGAATCACTTTCTGTTAAAGTCTCAGTATTAGGAATAAGTATTAATTCCACATCATAATTACTCAAATATAAAGCCTTTCTAAGAAGTAAATGTGTCTCTTCTGGTACAGCAAATAATAAATAAGCTGGAGTTCTCGTTTCCTCAGTATTTTCAAATACATGTCTACCAGAAGAATCCTTAACATCAAGAATTTCAACATTACTAATAAACTTACCAAACATAACCTCTCCATCATCATTAAGAGATTTATAATAAATATTAATATAACTACCAGGAGCCATTGAATTAGCATATGTCGTATAAATAGTAACAGGATAAATAATAATCGTATAACCTTCTGGAACATTCATAAATGAAGAATCAGGAAGATCCTTTTCATCAATAACTAAATCACTATAAAACAAACTACCTTTAGCAATAACTGTATTATAATTAGAATACTTTCCAATAATGTTATTAACATTAGAATAATATCCACTAGTAGCATTTTTTCTCGCCGCATTTAAAAATTGTCTAGGAACATTCATCATACCAATCATATCACTAGTAATATAAGTCCTAGGTTGAATAGTATCCTTAGCATAAGGAACTTGTACTAATTCAACTTGTGAATTAATACGATAATTATAACCAATATAAAGTATTACTAAACATAATACAACCCCCAATATAGTAACAGTATTTTTGTTACCCATAAATTTCTTAATTGAAGCACTCAAATTATTCATTTTATTCCTCCTTCGCTTCTCTTATTTTATACAAATATATCATAATTCCATCTAATTTTATACTTAACAAAAAGTATTTTATTATCACTATTATTAATAGTACCTCTCCACTTAAATATAAAAGTATTAACACCATTACATCTAGAATCAACATTACTATTACATAAATAAATATCATCAATTTTAGATATATTTAAATTACCAGTATAATACCTATCAATATCATAATAACTCATATCAAAATATGAAGATTTACCAGTTACCCAATCAACTTCTCTCTTTAGAAAAGCCATGGAAACATTCTCAAACAAATTATCATCAATAACATTAGGTCCATCAATAATTTCTACACTATTAACTTTAATAAGTCCACCCCGAACATCCAAAATATCAGGAATCTTTAGAACTTGATTAAAATCAACGTTATTAGATTTAACACCAATAAAGGAATAATAATCACCTTCATAACTCTTGCTAATATAACCATTATTTATTCCAGAAAAATAATTACTACTTTCATCATAAAAGATAGAATCTTCACCAATATTATAAAAATCAAAATTATTATATTCTAATATTGCGCTAAGAGAATTAACAACATTATAATCCGAAGTATCTTTATAAATAGTATAGGATCCTATTCCAGTATCAATCATAATAGTAACCTTAGGAGGACTTTCCATAATATCAAACATTTTAATCGTATAAGAACTTCCCATAAAAAGAGTAGATTCAGCAAATCTTCTAGTAAAACTTTCAACAAAAACCTTTTCTCTAATTCTAAGTTCACCAGTTTCTCTATAAGTCTTATAATCAATAGCATCAAACATAGAAGCCTCTGTTACTTCTTTCAATAAATAGTAATCATTCTCATTATTAGTAGTAAGACTTTGAAATAATAAAATAATAGCAATTCCTATTAATCCTAAAATAGTAACACCAATAGTAGCAAAAGACCATTTCACTCATTACCACCTACTTTTAATCCCGTTTCATTAATAAAACTATCAAAATCAAAGTTAAAGTAATTATTTGAACTATTATATTTCTTAATATTATAAATACTATTACTATTAAGTTCAATACTATAATCTAAATGATCATATGCTTCTTTTAATCTATCTCTATTATTATTATACCACAAATACCAATTTAAGCCAACTGCTCTATTAGGACCGGGAAAAGGATTATCCAAATCAATAGGCCTATATATATATTTATAAATAACCTTAGATTTAGTATTATCTCCATCATTATTAAAATCAGAGTTACTATAAGAACCAGGTCCTAATTTGTAAACATTAATATCACAGCTACCATCTGAAGATAAAACTATTTCGTCCCATTTACTACCATACCACACTTTATTACCTTCTCCATCACTCTTAGCATAATCCCTATTTAACAAACTAGCATTCAATATACTAGCAGAAACCCTATAAACAGGAACATATTCTAAAGGTAAATAATACTTGTTATTAATACCATAATCAAACATAGCATCAATATCATCTTTTTTAATAGAGCCATCTTCGTTAACAACTTGAGGATTAAAATAGAATAAGCAAATAGTTTCAACAGAATTATTATTTTTTGTTTGAGAACACTGCTTATTTAAAAAAGAACTATCTACTAAAATATTACCTATTTTAAAATTTTCAAGTGCAATATTATCATAACTAATTACTCTATCATTCATAACATTAGTAATATTAACATCTTTCGATCCACTTACATAATCAAAATCAATTTTATTATAATATATAATACCAAACTTAATACCTCCCCCATTATATATCTCTTTAGGAGTAAGTATATTAGAAATAACCCCTGTCTGCTTAATACTAACAACAGCAGTTTCATTTCCATCATGAACCGTCAATTCCTCACATTCACTTAACAATCTCTCTGAATTATTACATGATAAAGGGCCATTATTAGATTTATCAATAGAGCACTTTTTATCATCTATAAAATCAACAGTTAATGTTGTTTGTCCAGCCGGCAAAGCCCAACTTCTATATATTTTAGCTGTAGTAACATTACCAGGAAATAAACCTGTATTATCCGTATTAATAATATAATCACCAGGCCCACATTTATATACAATATTACAATCAGTATCCTTAATCTTTTTAGTATATTCATAATAATCATTATTAATATATATACGATCATTAACCCCAATAACATTTCCTGTATAATAAGAATTATTTCTAAAAACTCTAGGGATTCCATGGTGAACAGTAACATAAAGTTCATTTTTAGAAATAGAACTATTATGTATTTTAACTTTACTAGAAGATCCACTTTTAACATTGTCTGCAATATATATTTCACTACCAGCCCATAACCTATTATCATAACTAATAGCACTAATCTTTCCTTTTAAACCCCTAGTACCATAACAAATACCATTATTATATTTACTATTAAAATCATTATTAGTAGCATAAATATAGAATTTATAAGTTACATTATCAGATAAATTCAACGAAGAAAGATTCAATTCAATATGAAACCCTATATCTTCATATAAGCACTGATAGCACTCACCTGCACCACAACTTTTATCACTAATATTACATGAATTTGCATCATATTTACCAGTTAAATGATTTTTATTATTATAATATTCATCTGCTACATTAGCATTCAATTTATCGTAAAATTGCATATAATAAAAGTTATATTTCTTTAATTCACTAGAATTAGTTCCTCTATAGCCACTATATAAAGAATTATTTAAATATTTCTTTTCTCCAGTTAAAGTATTTTCAGCAACAATTATAATATCCTGCCCACCACCATAGCTAGCAGAACCATAAACCTTTTTATTTCTCGAATTGTTTGTAAAATGAATAAAAGCCCAACCATCAAAAACAATTTTCTCATCACTAACATTTAATTTGGTAATTTCATATATAAGATCTCCACAATTAGCCTTAGAGACAGGTAACCCAATAAAAAATAATGTAATAATATATATAAGTATAAAATATTTTGATCTTTTCATTTCAAAACACCCCTATTCTTTTTTCTTCTTATAAAAATAATAAAAGCAAAAAAAATCAAAATAAATGCAAAAGTAAAAATAAAATAAACATATTTTTCTTTAATATAACTATACAAATAGTTAAGATAATATGATATATTTATGTTTTCAGCAGTCTTTTCATCACTCTTGTTATTATCAGTATTTCTTTTATAATCATTGATTTTTTTTTCAAAATATTCATAAGACACTTCATGTTCAAAATATTTTCCACACAAAGCAAAATCATTTCCACTTATGCCTTCACACAAAGGATCCAAAGAATAAATATTAAATCTGGGTAAAGTAACATTAATAGTAGACAAGATGATATCACATTTTTTTGAAATAATATAATATTTGTATGTTCCAGTATCACTTTCAAAAGTAATATAATTAGAATTAAAATCTCTATCTAATAAATTCCCAAAATCATCTTTTATATTAAAATCAGTAGTTAATTTGTTGAAAGTTAAAGTAAAATGATTATATTCTAATAATCCACCTTCCACTTCAACAGCCCCCAAATGTTTATAAGTTACTTTAATTTTATCAGCCTCTTTTTTTAATAAACTAATTTCGTCATTAGTGCATTGAGCATTAACACAGTTAATAAGTAAACAAGAAAATAATATAGTAAAAACAAAATAACATATTTTTTTCATACATACCTCCACTAGTTTACTCTATATAAATATAACATTTTTTTTCAAAAAAAGAAAGACATTTTCTATATTTTATAATACAAATAATATTAAAAGAAAAAGGCAATAATAAAAGAAAAAAGAATAGTATTTAAAACTACTCTGTCTTTAAATAATCTTCTCCTTTAAAAGGATCACTAAATAGTAAATTAGGAAAGCCTTGCTGTCTTAATGCCTCATATGTAACAATAGCGGCACAATTAGATAAATTAAGTGCTCTAACATTACCACTAGTAGGTATCCTATAACATTTATCCAAATTATCATGTAATATATTTTTTGGAATACCTGTACTTTCTTTTCCAAAAATCAAATAAATATTTTCTTCCTTATCAGAAAAATCAATATCACTATAAGGTTTAGTTCCATATCTAGTAAAATAATAAAATTTTCCATTATTTTTAGATAGAAAATCATTATAATCTAAGTATATTTCATAATTAACCTTATCTATATAATTAGCCCCACTTCTTTTAATCCTATTTTTATCAAAGATAAAACCAAAAGGTTCAATTAAATGTAATTTAGAATTAGTCGCAGCACAAGTCCTCATAATATTACCTGTATTTTCAGCAATTTCTGGTTCAAATAAAACAATATTAATCATTAATAACACCCTTTTCAACTAAAAATTTTTTAACTGCTTCAATATCATAATTATTATCCTTAATATTAAAAATATATTGGACACTACCATTATTAAAAACAATAATATAAGGAAAATTAAGACCATAATTATCATTAATTATTTTATGAGAAATATTATTACTAAGATCATTTGTAATATCCATATATAAAATAGCATTATTAAGTGAATACTTATTAATAAATCTCTTAAATTTATTTTCAAATTTCCTAATTTCATAATCATTCAAAACAGAAACATAAATAATAGCTTCTTTATTCTCAACTAAATAATTATCAAGTTCATTGAATTGAATAACTTCCAAATAATCATCAATGAAAGGAGTATTAATTCTAGCCTCTTGATAAGCACTGTGCCATAAATAAAAATATAAAGCACCAAAAATAGATAATAATAAAATAATAAACAAAAGTATATAATTTTTTAAGGGTATATTTTTGACAACATCCATAAAACACTCTCCACTAGTCAAGTATACCAAAAAGAAAAAAAAATAACAATAAAAAAAAAATAATTGTTAATAAAAACTAATAATGTTATAATATATCTACAAAAAGGAGAAAAAAATGAAAGAAAACTATAGTGAAAAATGTGAAAAAATATTAAAAGGATTAAAAGAAAAAAAGAAAGTATTACTACATAGTTGTTGTGGCCCTTGTAGTAGTTATGTAATAACATATTTAACAAAATATTTTGATATAACAATATTTTATTATAATCCAAATATATATCCTTATGAAGAATATTCAAAAAGAAAAGAAGAACAAATAAAAGTAATAAAAGAATTAAATAAAACAAGTAAAAACAATATCGATATAATAGATTGTGATTATGATAATAATGTATACGAAAAAAAAATAAAAGGATTAGAAAAAGAACCAGAAAGAGGAAAAAGATGTGAAATATGTTACAAAATCAGAATGGAAAAAACAGCAATTACCGCTATTAAAAACAATTATGATTACTTTTGTACTACACTATCAGTTAGCCCATATAAAAATGCCTATTTAATAAATCAAATAGGAGAAGAAATAGAAAAAAAATATAAAATAAAGTGGCTTTATTCAGACTTCAAAAAAAAAGATGGATATAAAAAATCCATTGAATTATCAAAAAAATATAATTTATATAGACAAGATTATTGTGGTTGTATATACTCTCAAAGAAAAGAATTATAAACTTTTCACAATAATAATAGAAATTGCAACTACAATAGCAGCCAAAATAAGACAAAGTGTTCCAATTATAATATAACTATTGCTGGCAAATCCAGCACTTTTTTTTAATATTTTAATTTTATTAGAAGCCAAAGAAGGCCCACCACTAGATGAACTATCTTGATCTAAAATATTTAAATCATACTGAGCATTAAAATTATCATTAAAAGCATAACTATTAGTAGTAGGTTCAACATTATTAACAGCTGTATTCTCCGATAGAACAAAGTTAAATCTACTAGATGAATCACTTACCGAATTAGCATCAAAACCAAAATTAGAATTAGCAAAGCTATTAGAAGAAGTATAATTAGTATCAGCATTATAACTATTCAATCCATTAGAATTATTAAACATAATACTACCAGAACTATAAAGAGAATATGGTAAAGACCCAACAGAACTATTATAAGTTGAACTAAAAGAATTTGCCATAAACAAATCATAAAAAGATTTCACAAAATAAGTATAATCTTCAGTAGAATTAGCAAATACAGAATTACTAAATAAATATTGTTCACCCAAATCAAAATTATTATTAATTAAATGAATATTATTTTCATTTAAATAACTATTTAATGCAATTTGATAATCACCACTCTTAGAATAACTAGCAGGAAAAATAACAAATAAATTATAAACAATGTCATAAATACCATTTTTTTCCATTGAATCAATATCAGCAATAGAATAATTTCCATTATTAGAAAAAATTCTAGAACAAAAAATTTTGCATAACCCTTCCTTTAAAGATAAAGAATATGCTAAATAATCATTATTATTGTATACAAAACCAAATAAAGGAAAAGATGGAAAGGCAACAGAATTAACTCTATCAATAACAACAAAATTTTTATTCATAAATACCTCCATATCCTTATTCTACAGTAAGTATAGCACATTTTGTTATAACGTGCAATAGAAAAAAAAGAAACACTAAATATTTTTCAAAATGCACTATTTTCACTTAATGTGCATTAAGTCGTTGAAACTAAAACTTCAATAATACATTATATTGACGTATGGTAAATTATATGTATAATATATCCTGTTACTTGAGGGGATATGGCAACA
>CAMODE010000029.1 GCA_946611235.1 uncultured Caryophanales bacterium
TTCATCTCTTTGAATACGATATGCTAATCCCTCTACAATAGCCGTTTTACCTATACCAGGTTTACCTACTAGTACAGCGCTCTTTTCTGGAGTAAGAAGTACTAATATCAATTTCTTAATTTCATCATCTCTTGCTATTGCTGGATTAGTAATATATTCTACTTCTGTTAAATTATCCGCAAATCTATCAAGCACAGAATCCATTCTAAATACCTCCCATCAAAAAAAGAAAAATAAAGGTAGCAATAACAATTATAATAGCACCAAAAAATAAAGCATCAATAATACCACCACTAGTTCTTTTTTTATAATCATACTCCATTACGTATTTTTTTTCACTATCTTTCTTAGTCATAATATCACCTTAATATATCTTTTCAATTTTTTCTTTAATATCATCATCTAAATTACTAATGATACTATATAGTTCTTCTCTCTTTTTATATAATCCTAACTTTTCTTCATAAAAATATAACTTATCGTGAGTCTTCTTAATATTTTTATGAATAGCATTTCTACTATAACCACTATTTTCACTTATTTCTCCAAGTGATAAATTATTAAAATAATAATCTTCAAAATATTCTCTTTGTTTATCACTTAAAAGTTCAGAGTAAAAATCATATAAAATAATTAAATAGTCTCTCTCTTCCATTATAAAATATTCACCAAAGTATAGACAACTTCAACCAATATAAGAAGAACTCCTATTCCAAATAACAAATAGACAAGCATCTTTTTATTTTTATCCTCTATATAGTAGTAGCAGATACTAAATAAAAACATTGAAAATGTAACCAAAGTAATAGGAATAAAAACCTTATTACATACAGCAAATCCAAACATTACTAAAAATATAATACCAATTAATAATGCAATAATAAATTCCGTTCTTCTAAACTTCTTAGTATCAAATATCTTATACTTAACTTCCTTCTTTTTTTTCACTATTATCAATCCCTTTCTATAAATCTTTAAATATACCATATATATATTTTTCAATATCAAATGGTTCTAAGTCTTCTACTCCTTCTCCTAATCCAACATACTTAACTGGTATTCCTGTTTCTTCTTTAATAGCAAGTACTATCCCCCCTTTAGCTGTACCATCTAATTTAGTAAGTACAATACCAGTAATATCAGTCACCTCATTAAAAGCTTTAGCTTGCGATATACCATTTTGACCAGTAGTTGCATCCACTACCAATAAAGTATCATGAGGAGCACTAGGTACTAATTTCTTAATAACATTATTAATTTTGCCAAGTTCATTCATCAAATTAACTTTATTTTGAAGCCTTCCAGCAGTATCAATAAGTACCACATCATATTCCCCTTTAATAGCAGTGTCTAATCCATCAAATACTGCCGCACTAGGGTCTTTACTCTTTGTCGTAACAACAGGAACTTCTACTCTTTTTCCCCATTCTTCTAATTGTTCTATAGCCCCTGCCCTAAAAGTATCCGCAGCTACCATAATAACCTTTTTACCAGAATCTTTAAGTCGTTTAGCAATCTTACCAATGCTCGTCGTTTTACCAACACCATTTACTCCAATAAAAAGTATTACCGTAGGTCCTTCTTCACTATAATTAATCTTACTACTAAAAGTATTACCTTCAACATACATTATAAGAAGTTCATCAACAATAATCTCTTTTAATACATTAGAATCAGTTATCTTTTCCTCTTTAACCCTTCTTTTTAATTTATCAACAAACTTCATAACTGTATTAACACCAATATCAGCCATAATAAGAATATTTTCTAATTCTTCAAAATAATCATCATCAATATTTTTATATTTCTTAGATAAGTTACTAATTTCTGTAGTAAATTCTTTTCTTGTCTTAACTAACCCTTCATCATATTTTACTACTTCTTCTTTACCCTTAAAAACATTCTTTATCTTATTAAATAGCCCCATATAAACCTCCTGTCAATTTATTAACTAATTCTTTTCAAAATGTATGGTGGGCTTATTCGACTCATATAAATTTGTTCAGAAAGCAAATTATAATAATCATATAATTTAGAATCCATTAATCTTTCCAAGTCAGCTGCCATTTTAACACCATCAGGTAATGATTTCTCATCTAATTTATTAATATGTCCACAAATTGGACATATAGTATAATATTCCTTAACGTCTTCACCACAATAATTAAGTGAATTAACACTATGTACATCCCAACTATTTATATCAAATCGACATCCACAAGAATATTCTACATTTCTTATTCGATTAAAATCATCATCTTTATTACATCTTACTTCTAATTTAAAATCACTCATAACATTACTTCCTTACTTATAAAGTATATCATTTTTAAAAATAAAAGTAAACAAAAATACAAGAAAAAGAGAAACTACTTAGCTTCTTCTTGTGCTCTCGTTTCTCTTATAACAGTAACTTTAATAGTACCAGGATATTTAAGTTCACTTTCAATTTTTTCCTTAATTTCCCTAGCAATTTGATGAGCAGTCAAATCATCAACTTCTTCAGGTTTAACCATAACTCTAAGTTCACGTCCAGCTTGTACAGCATAAGCTTTTTCTACGCCATTCATATTATTACCAATTTCTTCAAGTTGTTCAAGTCTTTGAACATAATTTTCCGAAGAATCATTTCTAGCTCCAGGGCGTGAAGCTGATATCGTATCTGCAATAGCCACTATACATGCAATAATACTAGTAGGTTCAACATCTCCATGATGTGATGCAATAGCATTAATAACTACTTGATCCTCATTATATTTTTTAGCCAAATCAGTACCAATTTTAACATGACTACCTTCCATTTCAAAATCAATTGCTTTACCAATATCATGAAGTAATCCCGCTCTTTTAGCAAGACTAACATTTTCTCCTAATTCCGCAGCAATAAGTCCAGCTAAATTAGCAACCTCCATCGAATGATCCAAAGCATTTTGTCCATAACTACTTCTAAAATGTAGTTTACCTACGATCTCTACAAGTTCAGGATCCATCTTCGATAGTCCAAGTTCATATAAAGCATTCTTACCAAACTCTTTAATTGTTTCTTTAACATCAGCTTGCGTCTTAGCATATAACTCTTCTATTCTCGCTGGATGAATTCTACCATCTTTAATTAAAGTCTCTAAAGTAAGTCTAGCCATTTCCCTTCTTAAAGGATCAAAACTAGATATAACAATAGCCTCTGGAGTATCATCAATAATTAAATCAACACCAGTAACAGACTCTATTGTTCTAATATTTCTACCTTCTCTTCCGATTAATCTACCTTTCATTTCATCATTAGGTAAAGTAATAACAGATACCGTTTGTTCACTAGTAATATCCGCAGCATATTTTTGCATTGCACCCACTAGTAATTCTTTAGATTTTTCTTGTACTTCAAGTTTAGCCTCAGCTTCAGCTTCTTTAATATAAACCGCTATTTCCTTAGACATCTTTTCTTCAACCATCTTCATAACAGCTTTTCTAGCATCCTCTTTACTGTACTTACTAATCTTTTCAAGTTCTTCAAGTTCTTGTTTTTTTATTTCTTCCATTTCTTCTTTAATTTCTTGAATCTTTTCTTGCTTTTCTAAAAGAGAATTTTCCCTATCTTCTAATGACTTTTCTCTATTTTGAAGAGCCAAATCTCTTCTATCGATATTATTTTCTCTTTGTAAAAGTCTATCTTCAGCTTCTTTTACTTCATTTTTCTTCTCTTTTACTTCTTTATCAGCATCAAGTTTAAACTTATGAATTTCCTCTTTTGCTTCAAGAATAGAATCCCTCTTAATCTTATCAGCATCTTTTTTAGCTTTATCTATTATTGAATCAGCTTTTTTATCATCACTTTTCTTTTTCAAAAAGTTAACAACATAAACAACTGCAAATCCAATAATCAATCCAAGAACAAATAACAAAATGGAGAACATTGTATTGCCCATTTAAAGCACCTCCATTCAAATTTTATTTATAGAAAAAATTATTACAATTAATTAATTTAAACTATACAATTTAATTTTATCTTAGAATAAGCTTGTTGTCAAGGCAATTTTTAACATCAAAAAAAGAAATGGATATAAACATTTTTATTATCTATTTCTTTGTAATACTTTTAAATCTTTTTTATTGTCCCCACTAGAATACCAATAAAGAAGAAAATCAATATCATTACTTAACAAATAATTAACAGCAGTTCGAACATATAATTGTCTATCAAATTTTTCATGTTTTTCATTAAAATCATTATAAATTATCTCTAATATTTGATTATATATTGTAAATGCATTAACACCATTTATATACTGAATACTTTCAATCTTTTTAGGCCTATCTTTCACTATATAATCAGTATCAAAATCATCTCTTTTAATCACATATTCAGGAACTGGTATTGAAATATTTTCATTATCATAATATGGATAAGAGCCATATCCAAACTGATCAATAATATTATCTGGTATATCACACATTATTATTCTATTACCAAATTTATACATATATTTTCTTGCATGTTCTGCAAATTTAAAGAAATGCATATAATTAATACCATCACAATAATTAAAAGAA
>CAMODE010000030.1 GCA_946611235.1 uncultured Caryophanales bacterium
CATAAAAAAAGAACTAATTAAAGTTCTATATTATTATTGTTTAACCGCTTCGCTAACGAATTAACAAGTTAATTCGCGAAAACCTTCTAGCAGAAGTATCCATTATTTAAATAATTTAATTATATTAGCAGTAAATACAATAATTGTAGCAATTAGTATAAATCTATTAATCTAAAAAGGTTTATTGGTAGAATTACCATTTTCCATAAATACGCTTCTAGGATTATTAATAACATATAAAGTTTCAAATAGTATATTAATTAGTCTAATTAACTAACATGTAATTTATATAAAATATGAGTTTCTGTATCATAATAATATAAGTCAAACGTATAAGGATTTTCTAAATCTTCACTAAAAAGCAAATAATAATCACTCTCCTCAATATCAATATTATAAAAATCATATTTATCTAATTTATTTAATGCTACCATTGTTTCTTTAAAATAATCACGAAACAACTTAATTGTTTCAATATTTTCATTAGTTACTTTATAATACCTAGAAAAAAACTTTTCATCTTCTTTTTCTGTATAATAATACTTATAATATTCATCATAACCTTGAAAACCGACTTGCTGTATAAATCTCTCTTCCTTATAATATCCATATATAACATTACTTACATAGTAATCAAATAAAAACTCAAATAAAAAAATTAGAGACCAAAATATAACTAAAATTAATAAAGAAATTAATATATATATAATACCCCTTTTTCTCTTTTTATTTTTCTTATTTTTACTATCATTCATAAATTACACCAATCCCTCTTTTTTGTAATCTTATTATTATAATTATCGTCGAAAATATTCATAAATCTGTAAATCATATAAAATATGTGATTGAGCATCATACAAATGTAACCAGAGATCATGAGATCGATAACAAGAATATTTTTCACCTTCAGGATCACAATATTCATGAATAATATAATAATCATCATAATCAATAGCATTTTCATCTAAATCAAATATATCTGATTTTTCTTGCTCTATCATTATATTTTTAAAATTATTATAAAAATCTTTAATCATTTCTATATTTTCTTCATTGACTTTATCATATCCCTCCAAATATTTTTCATTATATGTGTCACGATAATAATATTTAGTATAATAAATATTATTAGATAAACTAATACTATAACTATAAGATTCATATTTATAATATCCAGCTATTGAATTATCTGCATCACCTCCAAAAAAAATATGGTAAGCAATAGGAGATAAAACTATAAAAAACAAGAAAAAAGATGGTAAAGAACATATAATTACCCATTTAATTATTTTTTTACTTTCATTCATAATCAAAATTCCCCTTTCAAAATTTTCTAATCTTTCACCTTATAATCATTATTTTTAACTTTAATAACATAATTAAATGGTCTAATAACACCATATGAACTAGATACTGCAGCAAAGTTATTTAAAGTTGAAGCAAGTATATTCTTGGATTTAGAACCAAATGATGTAGTATATTCTTTCGGTTCTTTAGGATCTGTATAATCATATTTATCTACAATTTCTACAGTTAAATCCCAATTACCATTTTCTTTTTTATTTCCTTTTATATTCAATTTAGCCCCATGTATAGCAAATAATAAATCACCTTCTAAAAACTCAACATTTTGATTTTCAACATTTACTTCTTTACCTTTTAAATATTTATTAATAATTCTTTTAAATTCATCATATCCAAATAATAATTTATTATAATATTCATCTTCAATTATCAATGGATTTTCTTCATCATATTCTTCTTTATTGTTTAATGATAATCGAAGTAAATATCCTGAAAGAGGTTTATCAAAAAGATAACCACCTACTACAACAGTTTCCCAAAATATATATTGCATATCATAAAATGCCATATGATGTAATGGTGATAGTTCTTTTGAAGAATTAAATATAAATGAAAAGCCATTCAAAATAGTTTTATCTTTAGTTTCATCTATATCTTCAATTTTTGTAGACTTTTTTAATTCAGATTTAGCTTCACTAAGTTCTTTATCAAATTTTACGTAATAATTATATACTTTATAAAAACTATTTAATAAATAAACAGGTTCCATAGATGCAACTAATGGCTTAAATACAGATATATTTCTAATATTGTCTACTAATTCTTTCTTTAGTTTTTCAGTAAAATCTAATTTTATTAAATTTAAATAACTAAGTGCAATAGCATTTTTCAATAATGCTTTCTTTTTCTCTTTGTTCAAAAAGTATTTAGAATTTTTATGAGATACAGCATTAATTAAATGCTTTTCTTTATTTAAAGTGTACTTAGGAACTGAAATATCTAATTGTTTATACAAATTATTAAGACAACCTCTCCCAAACATATCGTTTCGATAATCAAAAGGCTTATTACAAATCATACATTTCTTTTCTTCACAAACTTTTCCCTTCTTAGTCATAATAAATACTTCCTTCCTTAAACCAATCATCTTAACTTCATTTTACCATATATTTCCAATATTTATTCTTTAAAATAATAGACTTTACATATTATATACTTTTAATGTCAAACCTCTTTTATCCACAGACTTGTTGATAGACTAATTATCCAAAATAAACTTTATATACTGGATAATTCTTGTAGAAGATAATGGAGAAGTAACTTGTTACTTCGGGTTAGCTTTAGCTAATGAGTTAAAATATAAAAAAAGAATATCAAAATGATATTCTTATCTATATATAGGATATTTAGAAGTTAATTCTAATACTTCTTTAGAAAGTTCTTCAAGTGCACTATCATCATTACTATTCTTTAATGCTTTAGCAATAATCTTTCCAACTAATCTAAAATCATCTTCATTAAATCCTCTCGTAGTCATCGCAGGACTGCCTATTCTAATACCACTAGTAATAAAAGGTTTCTCTGTATCATTAGGAATAGTATTCTTATTAACTGTAATATGAATTCTATCTAAAATAACTTCTGCTTCTTTACCCGTAAGACCAGTACTAGATTTAACATCCACTAGTATTAAATGATTATCAGTTCCCCCTGATATAATTCTAAATCCTTCTTCTTTTAAACTATTAGATAATGCTTTAATATTATTAATAACCCTTTTCTGGTATTCTTTAAATTCAGGCTGTAATGCCTCATAAAAACACTGTGCTTTCGCAGCAATAACATGCATTAAAGGTCCACCTTGAATACCAGGGAATACTGTTTTATTAATTTTCTTAGCAATCTCTTCATCATTGCAAAGAATAATACCCCCTCTAGGACCTCTAAGTGTCTTATGCGTAGTAGAAGTAACAACATCCGCATATTTAACTGGATTAGGATGAAGACCAGCAGCAACAAGTCCTGCTATATGAGCCATATCAACCATTAAGTATGCCCCTATCTCATCACAAATACTTCTAAATTTTTCAAAATCAATAATTCTTGAATAAGCACTAGCCCCCGCTATTATCATTTTAGGTTTTTCTTTTAATGCAAGCTCTCTTAGTTTATCATAATCAATAACTTCAGTTTCACTATCTACATCATAAGAAACTATCTCATAATCCTGTCCACTAAAAGAAAGACTATGACCATGTGTTAAATGACCTCCATTAGATAAATTCATACCCATTACTTTATCTCCGTGATTAAGTAGAGCTCTATACACTGCCATATTAGCTGATGATCCACTATGAGGTTGAACATTAGCATATTTACATCCAAATAATTCTTTTAAATAATCTATAGCAAGATTTTCTACTATATCAACATTTTCACATCCGCCATAATATCTCTTACCAGGATATCCTTCGGCATACTTATTCGTAAATACGCTACCTTGTAATTTCATTACTTCTTCTGATACATAATTTTCACTAGCAATAAGTTCAATATTATTATTTTGTCTTTCAATTTCTTTATTTAAAGCCTCTAATATCTTTTTATCCATTATCTTTCATCTCCTTAGCTAGTAATATATTTTCCATAATCATAGCTACTGTCATTGGTCCAACTCCTCCAGGTACCGGAGTTATATAAGAACACTTGTCTTTTATTTCATCAAAAGATGCGTCTCCTACTACCTTATTATCTACTCTCGATATACCAACATCAATAACTATAGCCCCATCTTTTACCATTTCTTTATTAATAAGATTTGCTCTTCCAACAGCAGATACTAATATATCCGCAGTTCTACAAATACCATCTAAATTCTTTGTCTTAGAATGACACACAGTAACTGTCGCATTCCTATTCATCATCGCATGACTAAGTGGTTTACCAACAATATTACCTCTACCAACAATAACTACATGCTTTCCTTCTAGTTCTATTTTATATTCATCAAGTAGTCTAATAATACCCTTTACCGTACAAGGAACTAATCCATCTTTATTCATATATAAATTATAAATATTATCTTTCGTAAAACCATCTACATCCTTATAATATTTAATAGTACCAGCACACTTATCAAAATCAATATGATTAGGTACTGGACTCTGAAGAATAATACCAGTAACCTCTTCATCATCATTAAGTCTATCTATTAAACTAATTACTTCATCTTCACTAGTTCTTTTATCTAATAAATATTTATCACACTTAATACCTACATATTCACAAGCCTTCTCTTTATTTCTAACATATATCTTACTAGCCTCATTATCACCTACTAAAATAATAGCAAGATTTAATTTCAAATTATTTTTCTCTATTTTATCTTTAACATCATCAATAATCTTATCTCTAAGCATTTTACCATCCATTATTGTCACATTCTCACCTCGTTTAACTATCATAATTATATCATTAAATTATCCATTTTACTATATAAAAAAGAATATTGTCAAAAGACAATATTCTAGTTTTCTAATTTTTTAACTCTTTTAGCACTATCTATAACTTCATTATCTTCAAAATAAACATTTAAAAAGTTTCTCGAAGCAATATAATCACATAAGTGAACAAATAACTCGTCATTTTCTTTAGGTACCGGTAATACTTCATATCCACCTTTATCCTTGTTCCATGGTCCCATATGCGAAGCAATCATTCTAGCAACATCTTCAGCATCCTTCTCAGGCATAGGTAAATTCTTAATACTATCTAGAATAAAATCACGCATCAAAATAGGATGATTAAAAGCTGTATGACCACTATAAATGATACCAGATTTAAAGCCATCATGAAGCATTATAGCCATTCTTATTAAATCTTTTTTATGTTCATCAAAAGGACAAAACACACTATCTCTAAAAAGTTCTTCTCCTATTCTACATGCCACTTTGACATGTCTAACTAGTCCACCTTCTCCTAAAGAAAAATCAGGATGAAATCTTCCAGAATTAGAAGCAGGTATTTCATAAAAATAATCAGGCATTAATTCAAGAATAGTCTCTGTACTTTTTCTAATTCCTTCATCATTAATTTTACTTAGTTCAACATTAAATACATCTTTTTTCATATAATCAAATCCTCCTTACTAATATCTTTTTATATATTTACATTTAGGATAATTACTACATCCAGTAAATTTTCCATATTTACTTGTTCTTTCAACAAGAGTGCCACCACATTTAGGACATTTATTAATATTTTCTTTTTTCTTTTGATTAGCTATTTTTTTAGTTTCAACAACATGTTTTTTCTTCTCTTTTTTCTCTCTAATATTTACAGCATTAATATAATCATATATCTCCCTATAATACATAATTTGTTCATCGCTATACTTAAGAATAGTATCTAATAAATCTTTTAAAAGAACAACTTTTTTAGATTTAACATTTACTTTTGCCCTACTAGAAATACAAACAAGAGGAATAAAAATACTTTCTTCTAAATTTAATATTTCTTTTAATACTTGAACATGTCCATAATTTTGATGAATTGGGTTATGTAAATAATATACCTTCTTTTTAAATCTCTGCTCCCAATTTTTATCAAAGTCATTACCTTTTATATAACCATTATATTGCTTGGTTTCAATAACAAAAATACCATATTTTGATATAACTAAATGATCAATTTGACAAGTTTTATTATTATACTTTAAAAGTAAATTATTAATTATTAAATAATCTTTAGGAAGCTTTTTAAGTTCCATTCTTACCCAAAATTCTCCAGCATACCCAATAATTCTATTACCAAAAAGCACACATATTATAGCTAATATAGCAAGAATTATAAGTATTGGATTATTTAGGTACATTTCTTTGAAAAAAGCATTTACAAATTCATTCATAATACCACACTACTTAATATTTTTTTTCTATTTCTTCTTTATTATTTTTAGGTTCTTTTATAATAACTATATCAATATCACCAAATTTGTCTCTAAGCATTTTCTCTGCTTTAGGAGCTTTCCCACTACCACAATATAAGATAAAAGAAACTTTCTTTTTATCTAAATTAATATTATCTAACACAGTATTAATCGCTGGTACTAGTCTTCCATTCCATATTGGACTACCAATAATAATTTCATTATAAGAATCGATATTATTATCAAAATTAGAGAGCTTTGCTTTATAATTAATACCCGCTAGAAAGCCACCTTTAAGTATTTTAAAAATATAACTTTTAGGCATCTTATCTTTCATAATAACTTTTCTAATATCAATATTCTTATCTTTAAGATAATCTGCTACTACATCTCCATTACCACTTAAACTATAATAAATAAATAATTTCTTCATATCTTCTCCCTATACATTAATTCTATTAAAATCTTTACTACCATATTTATTTAAATATAACAATAATAAACTAAAAATAATCATATAAAATAAATTACTAAGTATCAATACTAATATATTAGAAGTGCCGACATTAAGAAGCATTACCAAAACAAATATTGTAATAAATGATAGTGCCATACCGATAAATACCGATATCATTGAACTCATACTTTGTTTAACAACTTCCGTATCATTTTCTGCATCCATCTTTGGATATTTTAAATTAACAAGAATACCAATAGTTTCTGATACTAAAGGTAGTATTATTGAACCAATAATAATCATTAAAATTTCCATTATATTAAAACTAAATCTAATAAACATAATAATGTCTCCTAGTAATATTATAGGTACCATAATTAATACAGAAGTAACTACTTTAGACATAATAATAATTGTAGATTTAATAGGTAAACTTTTTAATATATTAAATGATTTACCATCTAAAGATATCATTGAACTACTAATTGATGTCATAAAAGAAGTAAAACAAACAAAACCATATAAAATAATAGGTATATAAGATTGAATCTCATCAAGAGATATATTTCCTTCTACAATTAAACTCTTAGTAATACTATCAAATTTAAAACATATCGAAATAATACCAATAATAAATAATACCAATCCAAATCCAGCATTAATCATAAATACAGGAGTATTAAAAAATCTATTTAATTCTTTCTTAACTAAAGCTACTTTAGGACTATTAACTTTAATATTATAATTCTTTTTCTTAGAAATACTTTTTTCTTCTTTAACACTTGAATTAATCTTAAAGTATCTAATACTCATAATATATATACCAATAATAAATATAAGTATATTAATAACAATAAATAATAATAAATCTATGATCTTAAAATTAGTAACCATCTTAACATAAGCATTCGAAGGATAATATAAAGAAGTAATAACACTATTAATATGACTAGCATTATTTGTAAAGTTACTTAAAATATTCTCCATATTAAAAGAAAAATAAAAGATTACAAGTAATAATAAAGTAGTAACAATAACCTGAGCCATATTCTTAAATTTAAATTTAGATGAAGTACTAGAAATAATACCTCCTATTAAACAAGATATAACAATAGGTATTATTGGAAGTAATAATAACATAAATAAACTAACTATATAATAACTAATACTAACTTTAACATTAATAGCATAAACAGTCATAGCAGGAAGTAAAAACAAAGAATTATAAAGTAGTTCAAATACATAGAACTTAAATATCCTAATAAATAGAACGGTTCTTCTCTTAATAGGTAAAGATAATAACAAATTATCGTCCTTACAATTAAATAATAAATTGCTAGATTTATAGATACCTTCAACTAAAGTTAAAAAGAAAGTAACAATAGTAAATAATGATAAAAGTGTATATTCAGATTTAATACTAGTTAAAGGTTCAATTATCATATTAGCATAAGAACCAACTGAAAACATACAAATAATAGCTAAGATAATAGGAAGAATTGTTCTCTTACCATTAGTATTCTTAATCTTAAATATATCCATATTATCTGTCATAGTAGCTTTAATAAGTGAAATAATCTTTTTCATAACTATTCCTCTAACTCTAAAAAGACATTTTCAAGAGACTTATCCCCTTTAATATCTTTCATACTACCCACTTTTACTAATTTACCATTTTTAATAATAGCAACTCTAGAACAAAGTTTTTCAGCAACATCAAGAATATGTGTTGAGAAAAATATCGTTTTACCATCTTTAATCATTTCATGCATAACTTCTTTAATATCAAATACAGCTTTAGGATCAAGTCCCACAAAAGGCTCATCCATAATAAGAATTTTTGGATCATGAGAAAGAGCAGAAATTATTGCTATCTTCTGTTTCATACCATGAGAAAAAGATTTTATTGTATCGCCAAGTTTATCTTCCATCTCAAACATCTTCGCATATTTATCTATATTCTTCTTTCTCTCTTCAAGACTAACTTCATACATATCACATATAAAGTTAATAAAATTAATCGCTGTCATATTTTCATATAATTCAGGATTATCTGGAACGAAAGCCATATCCTTCTTACATTCTATAGTATCATTTTTAATAGATTTACCATTAATAAGAATATCTCCTTCATCAAAATCATGGATACCAGTAATAGCTTTAATTAAAGTCGTTTTACCAGCACCATTATGTCCAATAAAAGCAAATATTTCTCCTTCATTAACATTAAAAGAAACATTATCGAGTGCCTTCTTATTACCATACTTCTTTGTAACATTCTTAATTTCTATCATAACATAACCTCTCTTTACTTAATTATATCATCTTTAATGTAATAAAAAAAGTAGTAATAATTACTTAATACCACTCATTTTCTTATTAATATAACTAATAGCAAATTTAGAATTAATTTTATATAAAAATCTTAAAAATTTAGAATCATTACCTAAGAATAATTTAAATTTATTATTCTCCATAGCTTCAATTATCTTATAAGCCGCTACATCAGCTTCAAGTAATTTTAAAGGACTATATTTTGTAGAAGATTTAACTTCAACATTAGAATTTTTAGTAATATTCGTATTCATTGCTCCTGGTAAGACAATCATTACTCTAACATTAGTTCTTTCAAGTTCAGCATATAATCCTTCTGTAAATATTTTTAAAGCAGCCTTTGAAGCTCCATATATCGTTTGTCCGGGAAAAGGAAAGAACCCACCCATACTAGATACATTAACAATATATTGCTCGCTTCTATCTTTAGTTAAATCCTCCATAAAATATCTAATTAAATTAACAGGACCAAAGAAATTAACATTCATTACCTTATCAATAGTAGCATCATCCAAATTTTCCACATTAACAAATGGTTGTATAATACCAGCATTATTAATAATAATATCTACATCACTATAATCTTTTTTATATTCCTCTCTAAACTTCTTAATAGAATCACTACTACCCATATCAACAACATAAGTTTTTAATTTCTTAGAGTTAAGTTCTTCTTCGAGTAATTTTAAATTATCGTTATTAATATCAATACCAGCAACATTACAACCTTTTTTTAATAACTGTTTTGTAAGTTCCCTGCCAACTCCGCTAGCAGCTCCAGTTACTATAACATTCTTACCCTTTATCTTCATATTATCATCTCCATATTTTTATTACATATTAATTATATAAAATAACCAAATAAAAATCAATTCTAATTTTTAATCTTATTAAATCTCCATAGTATTAAACTTATAGTATATGAAATAATAAACATTACAGGAACTACAATAATTGAAGTCCATACACCGTTTTGTACAAAATAGTAAAAATCATATACAGGTGATACTATTCCATTATTCATATGAACTAATACATTTATTAAATAAAATAATCCGTACATAATAACAGGTATCACCCCATAGAAAGAATACTTAAATGATATCTTATTATTTCTTTCAAAAAATATAAAAGTAATCATACTAAATACAGGAACAAGTAAATGAAAAAATAAATTACTATTTAGAATCATTAAATATAAACTACCCACAAGAGGCCATAGATAAGCAAATACTACAATAAATGTAAGAGTAACCCCAGTCGTAGCCATTAGTTTTAATATATACATATATCTTGGTATCTCATCTATATTACCCCTTAATAATCTTATTTCAAATATCGCAAATAATAAAGAAATAATTCCCATAAATAAATTAGAATCCACCGTAAAGAACTTAAACATACCAAGTTTATTAGATTCTAGTATTATTTTTCCAGGCATAAATCTAAATCCTGTAAACATCATAATAGAGGCACCTATAACCATCATAAAAATAATAATATTAAAAATTAAAGATAATTTATATTTATTCATAATTCCTCCTGTTATACTATGTAAAGAAAATTATAGTGATAACCAATTGCAATTAAAATAAGTAGAGATATATTAATTAATAAAATTAGAACAATATGACTTCTTTTTTCCAGAACAAGATTAGCAACAAATTCTCTTATTAAAGCATTAGTATAAAAATACCATTTAGTCTTACTACCCATACCTTCACAATCAACACCCTCTTTATTAGCAATAACCCCACTTCTAAAAACATGATAGTTAGTCGTAGCAAAACTAATTTTAGCATCTTTATTAATACTATCAATTTTATCTTTAGAAAACTTCATATTTTCAATCGTACTAGTAGACTTATCTTCAATAATAATTTGTTTTTCTTTAATACCTTTTTCCATCAAATAATTCTTAATAGCGGTAGCTTCAGATATTATTTCATCACTACCCTTACCCCCAGATGGAATATAAATAATTTTCTTTTTCGTAGCCTCAAATTGTCTAATACCAAAATCAATAGCCTTATCAACTCTTGCCTTTAATAAAGGAGTAAGAGTACCATCATTTTTAATCTTTGATCCCAAAATAATAATAAAATCTTTATCATATTTAGGAATATGTCTCGCAGCCCTAACATTACAATATAAAGTAGCAATAATTAAAGTATATAAATAAGATAAAGTAGCATTAATACATATATCTAATGAATATTTAATAAATTGCTTTTCTGTTCCCAATAAAAGTCTACTGATAACAAAATATAAAGTTTGACTACCACAAATACCCATAAGTGATAATAAACCCAAAATAATACCAAGTAGTTTTCTAGGATCAAATCCTTCTTTTTTTATTAAAACAATATTAGTAATAATACTGTATATTGAAAGAATAATAATACAAGGAAGTGTAAGCATAGCAAAGAAAGAAAAAGATTGTAAAGTATTATTATATATATCAGCAATATTAATAACTTTCCAATTTTGTATAAGTAAGTTAATCTGTCTTAAAATATTAATATTAATAAATATAAGTAATCCCAAATTCATAATAATACCATAAGAATATTTATGTTCTTCATATTGCTTCTTAATATATAAAGTACATCCAATCGATATTCTAATTAAAAATAATATTAAAATAATTTGAATAGATTTACTTAAATTAGCACTATTAGATAAATCAGTTTTAGATATAATAATAGAACTTAAAATAATAAATAATAAACTAATAATTAAATAAATAATTTTTCTCTTCTTCATATTACTGCCCTCATCAATATTATAGCATTAATTTTCTATACTTTTATATTAATATTAGTCTTTATTAGAAAAATAAATATTTATTTTAATAATTTCTCCAATGCATTAGCATTTAATATTGTATTTGAAATAAATTTACCCTTATAAAAGTTAGCCCAATTATTAAATACACATGGAGTATTTTTTGCTTTCTCTAATGAATCAATTTTAATAAAATTTAATTTAATATTATTTTCTTTAGCATAATCAGATAGTTCTTTAACTTCATATTCTACGTAAGGACATTCATTAGAGTAATAGATTGTAAAATCATCATTATCAATTTCCATCTTTCTAGCACTATCACTAAATTTAGGTACTTCATTATCATTAAAAGATAGTACCATTAACTCATAATCATTAATAGTATCTACTACTATAAATCCAAAATGTTCAAAGAACTTTTTATCACCAATAAAAGGTTTCTTTTTCTTAGATACCAAAGTACATATACCACTCATACCTTTATCTTTAGCATCATTAATAGCATATTCAAGTAATTCTGTGCCAATACCCTTTCCTTTAAAGCCACCTGCAACCCATAAACAATATATATACATATAATTGTTACCTATAATAGGAACCCAAGCAGTCTCTATTGGTTCATACTCAATAAATATTTTACCCCTAGCATTTAATTTTCTAAATACATGCCCATCTTTTAATTTGCTTTTAATCCCCTCTTTCTTTTTATCTACACCTATTTGATGCTTAGGATCACCAATAGC
>CAMODE010000031.1 GCA_946611235.1 uncultured Caryophanales bacterium
ATTTATGGCAGGATTAATGAGCACAAAATATACAGAACTATATGAGATAATGAGTAAAATATTAACTGAAAAAGAACTAAGTAAATTTATGGAGGATGTGATTGCTATGACTAATGAGGAATTACTATATAATATTCATTACTGGGAAAAAGAAAAGATGGATGCTCTAGTTGAACATAATATAAAAGAAGATGCAAGAAAGACCGGACATGAACAAGGCTTTAGCGAAGGACTTACTGAAGGGAAAGCTGAAGGACTAGCAGAAGGAAGAAAAGAAGGAAGAAAAGAAGGCATTGAATCAAATACAATTGAGATTATACAGAATATGCTTAATAAAAGAATAGATTATGAAACTATTTCCGAAATATCTGGTAAAACTGTAGAAGAAATAAAAGTAATAGAAAATAATATGAATAATTAATAGATAGGGATAAATTCCCTATCTATTTTAATAAATAATAATATTTTTCTTTACATTTAAAGAATTAATATAGTATAATAAGGTTGTAAAGGAGGAATATATAATGAAAAAGATGGCTTCAGAATTTAAAGAATTTATAGCTAGAGGAAATGTTATGGACTTAGCCGTAGGTGTTATTATAGGAGGAGCATTTTCTGCTATTGTAACAAGTTTAGTAAATGATGTAATTATGCCAGTAATATCACTAATTACCGGTGGTATAGATTTTACTAATTGGTTTATTTCATTAGATGGTACTAAATACCAAACACTAGCAGAAGCACAATCTGCAGGGGCATCAGTACTAGCTTATGGTAGCTTTATCCAAGCAGTTATTTATTTCTTAATTCTTGCTTTTGTTATCTTTATGTTAGTTAAAGGTGTAAATAAATTAACTAAAATAAAGAAAAAAGAAGAGAAGAAAGAGGAAGCTGTTCCTAGTAAAAGTGCTGAAGAAGAATTATTAGAAAAGATTTTAGCTGAATTAAAAAAGAAGAATAAATAATGATTTATAATGAAGAATTTAATTTCAGTACTGAAGAGTTAATTTTTCTTAGAGAAAATACAGAATTAGATATAATATCTAAATCTAAATTATGGTTATTAAGAAATAAAATAGATTATTCAGATATGGAAATATATGAGTATAATCTAAGAATAAAAGCATGGCTTAAATATTGTAAATCATATTGGATAGATTTTCTTAATACTGGTAATGGATGTAGTTTAAAGGCTTTTGCTAGAAAAAAACTTGATGATGGTATGGGTATAAATACGAATAAAGTAAAGATAAGAATTAAATAATTCTTATCTTTTTTTAAAAACTACTTGTTAAAAATAATTCTTTGTAATACAATTAGTATTGTAAAGAATATATAAGAAGAGGTCTACAATGAAAAAGAAAATAGTATTTTTAAGTATAATAATATCTATTATAGTAATTTTAATTGCATCTATTTATTTATATAGTACATATGCAACTGATCCAATTGAATCAAATGATAGTTATACTATAACATTGACTGGAGATACTTCTGTTAGTGTACCAAGATTTTCTTATAAAGATGTAATTTATCAAATAAAAAATACTACTGATGGTACAGTTAACTACGGAGTAGGTTTTACCTCAAATAACAGTACTACCAAAGTAAAAACATTTGCTGATAGCACTGATCCCGGTACTGGTACAATAGCTAGAAATGATTATAAATATATAAAACTTAGAGTAGAGAACTATTCAGATGATATAGAAACGGTTACTTTATCTACAATTCTTGGTTATGAAAATGGTGGGGATCTAGTAGTACCATCTGGGGTAACTCAAGTAACTTCAACTACTGACGGAACATATACTATGAATTCAGCAGCGAATGGAACTTATTTCTATATAAGTACTTTAACTAGGTCAAATATAGAAAGTATAGAATATACAAAATTATCTGATATGCCTGTTAATCAGACTACTACAAATATATCATCAGATAATAGTGTTAGATTATGGTATGAATTAAACGAGGATACTAACCTTTATAAAGTATATATAGGTTCTTTAACAGGTAAATTTAAGGCACCTTCCAATATGTCTAGCATGTTTAGCTGGCTTACCCATGTTTCAGAGCTTGATGTATCTGCAATAGACACATCATCTGTAACTAATATGCATCAATTATTTTATGGTAGTTCTGGCCTTACGGATATTAATTTAAGTAGTTTTAATACAGAAAAAGTTGTAAGTATGGCTGGCATGTTTTATGGATGCTCTAAACTAAAAAAATTGGATTTAAGCAATTTTTATACACCATTATTATCAGCAATTAAAGGCTCTGGTGAGTCATATGGTATGTTTGGAGCTTGTACAGCACTTGAGGAATTGGATTTAAGCAATTTCAATACTTCTAAAGTAACAGATATGAGAGTAGTCTTTTATAATTGCAGAAGTCTAAGAATTCTTAAATTAGATAATTGGGATTTTTCTAATGTTACTAATTATACAAACGCTTTTACCGGTGTACCTTCGTCTGCAGATATAACAGTTAATAATTGTACTCAATATAATTTATTTGTTACTAATGTTACTAAATTCGGAAGTAAGAGTGGTTTACATACTGTAAGCGGTGACTATTCTTGCTCTTCCTAGAAGATATAAGTGTGCCTCTATATAATATAGAGGCTTTTATTATGTATAAAATAATAAAAAGATATTTTAAAAATAATAAATATATGTTATTATTATATAGAGGTAAGATATATGAGAGAAAAATTAAGTAAGATAGATAAGCCTTTACTTATAAGCAGTTTGGTATTATTTATATTTGGTCTTATTATGGTATTTAGTGCTTCATCTATGGAATCTTATATGAGATATAATTATAGTCCATACCATTATTTTTTTAGACAACTTATATTCTTAATTATAGGTAGTATTGGATTTGTATTTACTTTGATATTTCCTACGAAGAATTATAAGAAGTTAGATAAAATAATATTATTTATTGCTATTATATCTTTAGGAGGTTTACTTGTATATGGACATGCGGCGAATAATGCTGCTTCTTGGTATAAAATTGGTCCTTTTACTATTCAGCCTTCGGAATTTTGTAAGATTATATTAATTATATATATGGCTGTATATTATGATAAGAATAGAAAGAATTTAGATAATCAGTGGGTTATTATTAAACCAATATTATTTGCTATTGTTATAGTGGCTTTAATTGCTATTGAACCTGATTTAGGTACTGGTATTATTGTTATGTTAATTACTTTAATGATGTTTTATGCTGTACCTATTGATAAAAGAAATAGGAGTATCTTTAATAAGATATTTGTAGGAGGTATTCTAATAGTAGTACTTCTACTTATTACTGCTGGTACAAGGTTACTTAAGAGTTATCAATTAGAAAGATTTAATTTTATTGATCCTTGCGTGCGATATCAAGAGGAATCTGGTTATCAATTATGTAATAGTTTAATTGCTTTTAAAAATGGTGGTATTACTGGTATGGGTCTTGGTAATTCGACGCAAAAGTATTTATATTTACCTGAATCTTATACAGATTTTATTTTTGCTATAGTAGTAGAAGAATGGGGACTTATTGTTGGTATAGTAATATTACTTATATATTTATTAATTTTATTTAGAATTATTAAGATAGCTAGAAGAGCTAATAATCTTAGAAATAGTTTAATTGCTTATGGGGTATTTTGTTATATACTTATTCATATTATGATTAATTTACTTGGTATTACGGGTTTAATGCCTTTAACTGGAGTACCTCTTCCGTTTTTATCATATGGTGGTAGTTATGCTATATGTATGATGTTAGCTATGGGATTAGTACAAAGAGTTAGTATTGAGTCATATAAAAAAGAAATTAAATAGAAAATATATACATTTTTCGATATTTTTGGTATAATTAAAATGTATTTAGGAGAGTCGATATAAAGTGAAAAAAATATACACTGCTATTGATATTGGGTCTGATACAATTAAATTTGTAGTAGGAGAATACTTTAATAATAAAGTTAATGTTCTTACATGTCATGAAGAAAAGTCTAAAGGGATAAGAAAGGGTTTAATTGTCGACTCTAATTTGACTATTAATGCTATTAAAGATGGTGTTAAAGAATTAGAAAAGGATCTTGGAGTTAGGATTAGAAAGGCTATTGTTAATGTTCCTGATTATAATTCTAAGTTTATGTTAGTTACTAGTTCAATTGATATTACTAGTGATGAAGAAGTAATTACTACGGAAGATATTAATAGATTAATTAAATCATCAGTATATTCTAAAATAGATAAGGAGTATGAACTTATTACTGTTATTCCTCTTACATTTATATTAGATGGTAAAGTAATTGATAGACCTGTCGGAGAAAAGGGAAAAAAATTAGAACTTAAAGGAATAATGATTACTGCTCCAAAAAAGAATATTTATTCCGTTTTATCTGTTATGGAAGGAGCTGGTATTGAAGTAGTAGATATTACGATATCAGGACTATGTGACTATATGGAAGTAGAAAATAAAAATATTAATAATAAAATAGGAGCTATTATTAATTTGGGACATGAGACTACTAATGTATCAGTATTTAATAGGGGAAAACTTATGAATACGGAAACTATTCAATTAGGTGGATTAAATGTTGATAAGGATCTAGCTTATATGTTTAATATTAATATGTTTGATGCTAGAATTATTAAAGAAAAATTTGCTTCTAGTCATAAGAGATTTATTGCTTTAAATGATACATATGAGGTTAAAAATACAGCTGATGAAGTTATTAAGTTAAATCAAATAGAAGTAACTGAGATAGTGATGGATAGAATAGCAGAATTATTAAAACTAGCAAGAAAGCAAATAATGTTATTGACAAAACAGAGTATTTCTTATATAGTATTAACAGGAGGATTAACTGAAATAAAGGCTTTTAAAAATTTAGTCTATGAAATTTTAGGAAAAGATGTTATAATATTTACAGAAGATACTCTAGGGGTAAGAGATAATAAATACACAACTGCCGTTGGTATGATCAAATACTTAAATAACAAGATGGAAGTAAGGGGCAGAGAGTACTCAATGTTTGATAAGGGTGAAGAAGATATTCTTATCAATCCAAATAAGAATAAAAAGGACAAAATGAATGTAGCCAAAATATTTGGAAATTTTATTGGTACTAAGGAGGATTAAGAATGAATAATATGTTTGGTTTAGAAATGGATCAGTTAGCAAAAATAAAAGTAATTGGAGTAGGTGGAGGCGGATGTAACGCTGTTAATAGAATGTTAGAGTCAGGGCTAAAGGGTGTTGAATTTATTGTAGCCAATACTGACCTTCAAGTATTAAATAATTCTCTTGCACCAGTTAAATTACAAATAGGAAGAGAATTAACTGATGGACTTGGAGCGGGGGCTAATCCTGAAATAGGAAGAGAGGCTGCTCTTGAATCTAAAAGTGAAATAGAAGAGGCTATTAAAGGTGCTGATATGGTATTTGTAACTTGTGGTATGGGTGGTGGAACTGGAACAGGTGCTGCTCCGGTTATTGCTGAAATATCACAGGATTTAGGTGCATTAACTGTTGGTATTGTTACTAAACCATTTAGTTTTGAGGGAAAGAAAAGAATGAGTCAAGCAGTAGCAGGACTTGATGAATTGAAAAAACATGTTGATACTTTAATAGTAATACCTAATGATAGATTAAGAGAACTTATTGATAAGTCTACTCCTATGCTAGAGGCATTTAGAGAAGTAGATAATGTTCTTCATAGAGGTGTACAATCTATATCAGATTTAATAGCGGTATCTGGTTTAGTAAATCTAGATTTTGCTGATGTTAAAGCTGTAATGAAAGATAGAGGTAATGCTCTTATTGGTATTGGTGTTGGCTCTGGAGAAAATAGAGCAGTTGAAGCTGCTAAACAAGCTGTTTCATCACCACTTCTTGAAACATCAATTAATGGCGCTACTGATGCTATTATTAATGTTACTGGTGGTTCTTCACTTACTTTATTTGAAGTAGAAGAAGCTGCTGAAGTAATTAGAACGGCTGCTAATACGGATATTAATACTATCTTTGGAGCAGTTATTAATGAAAATTTAAATGATGAAGTAATTGTTACTGTTATTGCTACAGGATTTGAAGAGCAAAGTGAACCACTATATCATAGTTTTAATTCAACTAAGAGAGAAGAATTGTTTAATGATTCTACTGATGATTTAGATGGGGATTTAGATATACCACCATTCTTAAGAGATAGAGATAATTATTAGTGAAAAGGGTTCTTATATGGAGAATCTTTTTTCTATTATATGATAACCGGTAAATTAATATAATTTATAAAAATGAATATAAAAATAACTAAAGGTACTTTAAAAAAAAGTATTTTTATGATAATATTAATATGGTGATTGATTATGCATTCTTATCTAGTAGAATATTTAAATGAAAATGAATTTAAAAAGAAGGAAAGAAGTTTAAAAAAATATAATATGCTAGCTTTTAAAGAGTTGGTTTTTAAATGTGTACCAAGTTTAAGAAATGGTATTTTTCAAGGTGAAATAGTTAGTAAAAACAGTAAAGAAGGAATAACTAAATATAAATATAAATTACCTACTGATCATTTATTTTCAAAAGTTCATGGTGATATTTATTTACATTATACTTTATATGAAAATCAAAAATTAATAATGTTGGATACATTAACACCAGAAGAATTACTTTCTGAGGGGCATCAAAAAGAATTGACAGCATATAAAGGAGTAATGCTATCTAAAAGTCATGCTGAAAGGGATATGTTTAAAATTAATTTACTTAATAGTATGAATAAAAATGGTTTCTTAAATAGTAAAATATTAATAGGGGTATCTTTAATTTTATTAATTTTATTTGGATTAGTATTATATTTTACTTTAAAATAGTTTGGGGGATGAATAATGGAAAATATGGTGACAACAGGAATAAATATTTTAAGAATTTTTGATGGGAGTAAAATAGAAAAACAAGAAATTAATTCTTTGTTTGGTGAGGAAGATTTAAAGTTAGTTAACTCGTTATACAAAGACGGCAGTATAGTTGATATCATAGACGAAACAAGTAAGAAGACTATTATTTCATTAACTAATAAAGGAAAATTTGTTTTATTTATTGAAGATAATCGTACGGATATTTTTAGTTTTGGAAGTTATCTTGAAAGTTTTGGTCTAGATACATCTCATTTATATTCTTATTTAGAGGGGTGTTATTCACCATTTAATTATTTAAAAATATTTAGTATTGATAATTATGAAAGATTTTTACATAATTTAGATAGTAATAAAACTTTGCTTCGGAAGTAGTAGAAATATCGAATAAAAAAATATGTCTTATGTTTAGACATATTTTTTATATTTCTCTCATATTATCAGCATCTTTATACGGATTTTTAGGGTCAATATAGTCTGTAAATAAGATTCCATTTAAGTGATCAAATTCATGTTGAAAAGCTATAGCTAAATCTTCTCTTACACGATATCTTTGTAAGTTACCATCCATATCGTATGCTTCCATAGTAATTCTAGCATGCCTTGGAACTATTCCTTCTACTTCTCGATTAACGCTTAGGCATCCTTCTCCTTCACCGGCATATATCATTTCTTCTGAGTAAGATATTACTTTTGGATTAATAAGAATATAATCTTCAAACTTTCCTTTATCTCTTTCATAGCAGACTACAAAGAATCTTTCATTAATACCAAGCTGAGGGGCCGCTAGTCCCATACCAGGTCTTAAATTATATTTCTTAGATAGTTTTTCTATTTGTGAATATCTTAAATGTTTTAACATTTCAGGTATTATATTTTTATTTGTATCATTAAGAGGGAAAGCTACTTCGGTATTACTTGCTCTTACTCTTGGATCTGATTCATCTAAGATATCTTTTGTTCTAAGCATAAACACCATCCCTTTCTTTCGCTAATATTTTATCATAAAAATAAAAAAAAGGGAATAGTTTTCCCTTAAATTAATTATAGACTAAATCTAGAACCGATTATGATAACTAGTAGAATAAATAAAACTAAGATTATTGCAAAATTATTGCCATATCCATAACCATATCCGCCACCATAATTTGGACAGCAAGTTGGTTGGCAGCAGCTATTACCGTATCCTCCTGAATATCCACCATAATAATACATGTTAACACCTCCTAGTAAGATATCTAATATAGTATAGTCTCAAATAAAAAAAGTGTTCGTTTATTTACCTAATTTATATTATTTTTGCGCTAACGCTAACAGTTTATTCATTAGTATGAATAAACATCCTTCTAGTAGTATATTCCAGTATATATATTTGTTTAATATACGTTTGTATGATATATGATTAGTCAAACAAAACCTTATAAGTAAAGAGTTTACAAACAAATTAATAAAAATATTTATTTGAATTTACTAAAAAGATTTGACATTATATAAAAAATAATGTATATTATATTCAACAAAGGTTATTTCAACCACCTTTGTTAATTAAAGACCCTTGCGGTCCAGAGAGATAGTTACAATATTAGCTATCTCTATTTTAGATTTTGAATAATTTTATGTAGATATAATCATACTAATACTGGTGAAAATATGATTAATAAGAGTATATGGATAAATAAAGAAAATAATAGTGTAGAAGAATCTCTAAAAGAAAATACCCAGTGTGATATCCTAATAATAGGAGGAGGCATATCCGGATTAAGTGCTGCTTATTATTTAAAAGATAGTAATAAAAAGGTAGTTCTTATTGATAAAGATCGAATAGGATATGGAGCTACTTCTAAAAATACTGGTAAATTAGATTATATGCAAGGACTTATATATCATAAAATAAAAAAGAATTATAATAAAGAAACTGCTAAAATATATTTAGAGAGTCAAAAAGAAGCAATAAGTGAAGTAATTAAAATTATTAAAAAATATAAGATAAATTGTCATTTAAATGAGACAACATCTTATGTATTTAGTAATAATATTGATGATGAAAAAGATATTAATAAAGAGATAGATTTTTATAATGATAATAATATTGATTATAAAATAGAAAGTAATTTACCTATTAAATATCCCTCTAAGATTGTGATTAGTACTAATGGTAATTATATCTTTAATCCATATGAATATATGTTAGGACTTAAAAAGATTATTAAAGATAAAATAAAAATATATGAGAATACTATCTGTACTAGTATAAATAAAAAAGAAGATTATTATTTATGTAAAATAGATGATAAATATGAAATAAAAGCTAAATATGTAGTATGTGCTACTCATTATCCGATATTTATTGTTCCTTTCTTAATTCCTTTTAAAACTGAAGTTCAAAACTTTTATATTGGAGCATTTAAAGTAAAAGATACTAAGGATATATCATTGCTTTCATATAATAAACCGGTTATATCGATGAGATATTATGATAATTATTTTTTATATGGAAGAAGAAGTCATTCATCAAGTACTAATTTAGATATTAGAAAAGATTTAGAATGTATTAAAGAAGAAATAACGAAATATTGGGGTAAAGATATCGATTATTTTTATCATACTAATGATATTATGACATATGATAATCTTCCTTTTATTGGAGAGGTATCTTCTCATTTATATATTGCTACGGGATTTAATAAATGGGGTAATACTAATGGTACTATTTCAGGTAAAGTAATTAGTGATTTAATAAATAATAATAAAAATAAATATATAGAATTATTTAATCCTAAAAGAGGTATATCATTAGATAAAATTAAAAATATACCTATATATAATATTAAAGTAGGAACTAGATATATATTAAATAAAATAAACCCTCATATGAATTATTATAATAATAATGTTAAAATAAAATTTATAAATGGTAAAAGATGTGGTATATATATTGATGATAATAATAAAGAACATATCGTTAGTAATATATGTCCACATATGAAATGTAATTTAATATTTAATTACATAGATAAAACTTGGGATTGTCCTTGTCATGGTTCTAGGTTTACTATTGATGGAAATATAATTGAAGGACCATCAGTATATAATATCAAAATAAAATAAATAAATAAATTTCTACTTATAGTAGAAGTTTTTATTATACAAATGTTTCTAAAATAATTGCATTTTATTATAAATTATGTTATTGTATTAGGAAGTTATTGAAACGGGTGGGATTTAATAATGGAATCAGAAAAAATAAGAAATGTATTTGATTTTGACTATGAACAGTATGGAGAAGATATATATAATAATTTAGATAAACCAAAAATGTCAACAATTGAGTATTCTGAAAGTGGAGAAGTAATATATGAAGATTATTCTAAATTAGATGAATATCTTGATAAAGTATTTATACCAGAAAAAGTTAAATATGAAATTAATGAAAGTTATCATGAACGATTTAATGGTAAGGTGAGACTTAAAGATATTATAATTTTAAAATTATGTTTTTTAGAGTTTTGTCATGTAATGGATTATTTAAAAGAAAAAAATATCTTAGTAATAGGTGAGTTACCAAATCTTGGTGAAAGATTTGGTAATTATATAAGTAAATCAAATGGTTCATTAGCGGAAAATGGTTCATTTATAGATAGTTTTATTTGCCAAAATAAATATTTACAATTAACTCCCCATGAAACTATTTCTAAGTTAATTGAGTATAAGAAATCTAATAATCCACTACTTAGAAAGGAAATAATTGAAGGAAATCTAGGATTAGTTCATAAAATATGTTGTAGATTAAATAAATGTTTTTCTTTCGAGGGTTTATATATAAATGAACTTGAAAGTTATGGCTATGAAGGGTTGATAAAATGCGTAGATAAGTTTGATCCTTTTAATGGGAAAAGATTTTCATCTTTGGCATATAATTATATAATGTATTTTATAATTGATGGTGTATATGCAGCTAAATATAATAATTATAAGAAAAGTAAATGGGCTTCTGATTTTATTTTATGTAAAAAAGAAGTAGAAAATACAACAGGTTTAAAATTAGAAGATAATCATGAATTAGCTTATTTGATTAATGATTTAATGTATAAAAAAGGTTATGTCGGAATAATGACAAAAAGGTATGATAATCTTAATAGAATATTACTAACAGTTCAAATTTCACTAGAAGAATCTGATAAAGATGATGTTCGTGAGTCTTCTTTTGATGTTGAGAAAGAAGTGCAAGAAAGAGAAGCAAGAAGAATGTTAATTGAGTCTTTAAAAAAATTAAATGATAGGCAGCGTAAGGTTATTGAATATAGGTATGGATTTTATGATGGTAGAAAGCATACACTAGAGGAGACAGGAAGAGTTCTTAATGTAACTGCTGTACGCGTAGGACAAATTGAATCTAAAACTATAAGAATACTAAGGAAACTTTCTATCGACAGTAAATTAAAAGAATTTTATTAAAAGAGAAGAATAATTAATGATATTAGGCATAATTTTTACTAGGGTGAGATTATGAGAAAAATGTTATTATTTATCTTCTTTTTTCTATTTATACCAATAATAGTAAAAGGGGAAGAAATAGAAGATTTAGCTCCGAATGCCAGTAGTGCGATTATGATTGAAGCTTCTACTGGGGAGATTTTATTTCAAAAAAATGTTAATGAAAAACTAGCTCCGGCTTCGATGACAAAGATGATGAGTTTACTTTTAATATTTGAAGAAATTGATAAAGGAAATATTAAATGGGATGAGATGATTAC
>CAMODE010000032.1 GCA_946611235.1 uncultured Caryophanales bacterium
AAGTCTACGTAGTTCTACACAAGGACGTGGAACATATGTTATGGAACTAGACCATTATGAAGAAGTTCCAAAATCAATCTCAGATGAGATAATCAAAAAAAATGGTGGAAATAACTAAAAACACCTTGAAATATTCCAATAATATGGTAAAATAAATATGTATATTAAAGAAAGAGAGGAAATTTAATTATGGCAAAGGAAAAGTTTGACAGATCAAAACCACATGTTAACATTGGTACAATCGGCCATGTTGACCATGGTAAAACAACATTAACAGCCGCTATTACAAAAGTTTTAGCAGCTAAAGGTGGAGCAGATTTCGTAGATTACGCAAATATCGATAAAGCTCCAGAAGAAAGAGAAAGAGGTATTACAATCAACACAGCACACGTTGAGTACCAGACTGAAAAGAGACATTATGCCCACGTAGATTGCCCAGGACATGCTGACTATGTTAAAAATATGATCACTGGTGCTGCACAAATGGATGGCGCTATCCTAGTAATTGCTGCTACTGATGGGCCTATGGCTCAAACAAGAGAGCACATCTTACTTGCTAGACAAGTTGGTGTACCTAGAATGGTAGTATTCATGAACAAATGTGATATGGTTGATGATGAAGAACTACTAGACTTAGTAGAAATGGAAATCAGAGAATTACTTACTGAATATGGATTTGATGGAGACAATACTCCAATCATCAGAGGTTCTGCTCTTAAAGCTCTTGAAGGAGACGAAAAATACGTTAAAGCTATCGAAGAACTTATGGATGCAGTTGATGAATGGATTCCAACTCCAGAAAGAGATAATGCTAAACCATTCTTAATGTCAATTGAAGACGTATTCACTATTACTGGTAGAGGAACAGTTGTTACTGGTAGAGTAGAAAGAGGACAATTAAAACTTAACGATACAGTTGAAATCGTTGGTTTAAAACCTACTAAATCAACAGTAGTTACTGGTATCGAAATGTTTAGAAAACAACTAGATTATGCTGAAGCAGGAGACAATGCTGGTGTACTTTTAAGAGGTATTGATAGAAGTGAAGTTGAAAGAGGACAAGTTCTTGCTAAACCTGGAACAGTTACTCCACACAAGAAATTCAAAGCACAAGTATATGTACTTTCTAAAGAAGAAGGTGGAAGACATACTCCATTCTTTACAAACTACAGACCTCAATTCTACTTCAGAACTACTGACGTTACTGGTGTTGTAACACTTCCAGAAGGAACAGAAATGGTTATGCCTGGAGATAACGTTACAATGACAGTAGAATTAATAGCTCCAATCGCAGTTGAAAACGGAACTAAGTTCTCAATTCGTGAAGGTGGACACACTGTTGGTGCTGGTTCAGTTACTGAAATTGTTGAATAATTAAATTTAAGAGATGCTCGGAAATGAGTATCTTTTTTTCTTTTGTTTTGACCGCTTCGCTAACGGATTAACGGGGTTAATCCGCGGAAATACTTCTACGAGAAAATTCTATTATTTAAACTTTACTCTAGATAAATAAATAAGAAGTTATGTTTGACTTTCTAAATAATTTATGATATTATATACCATCGAAATGAGGGGATAATATGCGAAAAAGTAATAATCCAATAGATGAAGAATTATTAATGAAAAAGTTTAAAGAGTATGAAGGTAATCCAACCATAGCTCTTAGAAATGAAATAATTGAAATGAATATTCCATTAGTGGAGTTTGTTGTAACAAAATATTTAAGTGATATTGGTATAGATAAAGATGAACTAATATCAATAGGTAATTTTGGACTTATAAATGCTGTTGAATCTTATGATATGGATTATGGTACAAAGTTTAGTGCATATGCTACTACTTGCATATTAAATCAAATAAAAAAAGAATTAAGTACCGTTACAGATATAAGAATTGTTCGATATAATTATCCTATTTTAAAAGCAAAGAATATAATAGAAAAAACAACAGGAATAAAGCTTGAAGATAATATATCAGAATTAGATAGTATATTAGAAGAAGATATATTTGTAACCAATGAAATGAAAGAAAAACTTAAGGATTATTTTCTAAATAGAGATTGTAAGTATAATGAACATAATGTTACTGGATCATATGAGATAGAAGATACTTCTATTGAAAAAGTTTTAATAGAAGAAATGCAACAAGAACTTGATAATTTACCCGAAAATGAAAGAGAAGTATTAAGGCATAGATATGGTTTTTATGGTAGTATTCATTCACTATATGATTTGGGAGCATTTTTAGGTTGCACACATCAAAATATCATATTAATTGAAAAGAAAGCGTTAAAAAAATTAAGAAAGAAAATGGAATGTAAATTTTAAAATGGAAAATTTGCATTTTTTTTGTATATTATAATATAAATATTCCATACTATCACTAGGAGGCAATTATGGCAAATGATAAAGAAAATACAGAAGTAAATGTTTTAGATGAATTAAATAAAGGTGCTTGTATGGGTAAAGATGCTATTCATTATATAATGGATAAAGTAGAGGATGATGCACTAAAGAAAGAATTAAATAGACAGTATCATAAGTATAAAGTAATATCTGATGAAATTCATAGACTATATCCAGAGTATGCCGAGGATAATGATAAAGAACCGCATGAAACAAATGCTATGACGAGATTCATGACATGGTCTGGTATTGAAATGAAAACAATGAGCGATGATTCTACTTCTCATTTAGCCGAAATACTTATGCAAGGAACAAATATGGGTATTATTGAAGGTAGAAGGCTTCTTAACCATAAAGGAGAAGATGAAGAAGTAAATAAACTCTTGGATGAATATGTAACTATGCAAGAAGAAGCTGTCGAAAAATTAAAAGAGTTTTTATAGAACAAGAAATTGTTCTTTTTTTGTTGACATTACACTTGTACTTAGAATATAATAGATATTAATTGAAAGGAAGGAATGTGATTATAAATGGGAAAATATGATAAAGAATTTAATGAACTTAAGTTACTAGCGGATTCTATATGGGAAAAAGCAAAAAAACTATTAGGCGAAAGGGCAAAGGAAGTTTTATTTAAGCAAAGAAATGTTTTAAAATTAACTTCTCAAGAAGGATATTATGTTATATTAGAAATAACATATTGTGATAAAGTGGTGATAACATTTTGTGATAGAGATGATAATAAACTATTTTTTGCAAAAACAGCTATGGAGCATTATATACATGACAATGAGAATGGATATGCCCTTACATACATATCATCCTTTAAGCCTTTTGAGATAATGGATTATATTAATATTTTTAAAAATTTAGAATTTGATAAGGTCAAATTATTGTATAGTTATAATAGAATTCATGCTATTAGACAGCTTATAGAAAAGACTTTTGGTATTGAAGAAGATGAACTTTCAGTAAGTGATTCATCTTATCTTTGCATTGCCCCTAAAATTACAGAAATGCTATCTGCAATTATTAACGGTAGGTATCTTGTTACAAGTAATTTGTTTAATAATGAGTATGCTGAAAATATTATAGAGGGAGAAGGGGTACATGAATCTTTTAGGGTGAATAAATCTGATATTGTTGAGACATTTGATTTAGAAATTGATTTAGGATATGAAGAAAAATTAAGAATTAGGAAATATGAAAAAGATTATATGTTTTTCTATAAAAAAGGAGATTTTGGTAGAGAAATTAAAGTATCTTTTGAGGATGAACGTAGTTCATTGATATTAAATGAATTAAAGAGTATTGCATTGTATGACTGGGATAACATGAACAAGTGGCCTAAGATAAAGATAGACTATAGTCATAATAAATTATTGGATAATGAAAAAAAGAAATTATATAGTATATCTATATATGGAAAAAAAGAAATAGACTTGATTGAACAAAAAGGAGTTGAACATATTTTAAACTACCCTGAAGTTAGAGACTTTATTATATTTATTATTAATATAATTGAGAATAAACTTACAAAGGAAATGAAAGAATACATTCTTGACTATAGATATTTTGGAAATGTGACCAAGTATGCTTATAAGAATGAAGATTTTAGTGATGATAAAATTAAGGATATTTTCAATAAAATTAAAGAGACTTATCATAAAGGCGGTAATAGAACATCAGATTTAATAATTGAAAAAATTGAATCATTATTAAAAAGCAAAATCAGTGAATCAGAAAAGACAGCAAAAATTGAAAGCTTATGCCGAGATATGAGTTCTAGTACAATAGAAGAAGTAAGTAGTTATATTAATCGCAATGAAGTGGGAAAAAAACTAGAGCTTAAATTAAAATAATTTATATAGGATAGTACTAATATTAGTACTATCCTTTCTATAATTTATAGGTTAATAAAAAAAATAAAAAAATTTAAAAAAAGTGTTGACAAATCAAATTGTTTTTAATATAATGTTAATAACAGAAGGAAAAAATAGAATTATTTTTTTGAGATATGATATTAACAAAAAGATAATAACAAAAACTTCTGAAATATTTTGATTGATGTTATTAATAAAAAGTTAATAACAGGAGGAGGAGATTATGAAATTAGAAAACAATCAAATTAAAGAAGATGAATTAGAAAGGGTAGAAGAAGCTGTATTTGTTATCGATATGATCAATGGCTTTGTAAAGTTTGGACCATTAGCAGCTCCATCAATTATGCGAGTAGTTCCATTCCAACAAGAAATACTAGAAGAGAGTGAAAACAAACCAAATTCAATAAATGTTTTTGGAGATGATGAGCATGGTAATAATGCAAGGGAATTTTTAGCTTATGGTCCACATGCCAATAATAAAGAAGAAATAAAAGTAATATCTGAATTAGAAAGATATAAAGCAAGTGGTCTAGAATTTAAAAAGAACTGTACAAATTTAATGTTAGCTCCAGGGGTTATTCAATTACTTGAAAAATTAAAGAATCTAAAAAAGGTATATATTATGGGATGCTTATCAGAAGTTTGTGTATCAAGGTTTACTTACACTATTAATGAATATTTTGATCAGACAAATCGTGATGTCGAAGTTTGTGTTTATGCAAATGGTATTGATACATATGATGCCCCTGACCATAATGCTGATGAAGTAACTAATGAAGTATTAAAGAAAATGGAATCAGAAGAAAAGGAAGCAGAAAAAAAAGGAGCAAATAGAATAAAAGTATTAAGAAGAAAAAGAAAAATAAATAAAAAAGGAGATGGTATTTATGAGTAAGAAAGTGAATTATACTGATGTAATAGACTACTATGAATTTTCAATGAGTAATGTTTATTATGAACCAGAGTCAAGAGAAAAATATGTATACTTTGATATATTTTTTAGAAAAAATCCTTTTAAAGGAGAATATACAGTATCAGGAGGTTTAGATGAAGTTATTGATTATATAAAAAATTTCAAACTAACAAGAAAGAATATAAAAAAATTAGAGGGAAAAGGAATTAATGATAAAAAATTTCTTAGATATTTAAAGAAATTAAAATTTAATGGTGATATATATGCTGTTCCAGATGGAACGGTGGTATTTCCTAATGAACCTGTTATAACTATTAAAGCAAAAGTAATTGAAGCACAATTAATTGAAACTGCATTACTTGCTTGTATGAATCATGGGACTTTAATTACAACAGCTGCTAGAAGATTATACGAGTCATCTAATCGAACATCTATAAGTGAATTTGGAACTCGTAGAGGTGCTGGGCTTGAAGTTTCACCATCAACAAGTAAATATGCATATATCGGAGGATTTTCATCTACTAGTAATTTTAAGTCTTATTGTGAAGATGATATTCCAATATCAGGTACAATGGCTCATAGCCTAGTTCAATTTTATGAAGATGAAGAAATAGCATTTAAAAAGTTTGCCGAAAAGAACCCAGATAATTGTGTATTTTTAGTAGATACTTATGATGTATTAGAAAGTGGTATTCCAAACGCAATTAAAGTTGCTAAGGAATATTTAGTACCAAATGGTATAGAATTTAAAGGTATTAGAATAGATTCTGGAGATATTCCTGAATTAACTAAACAAATTAGGAAAATGCTTGATGATGCAGGCTTTACTAATACTAAAATTTGTATAAGTAATGGAATAAATGAAAAAAGATTAAATAATTATAATGAAAGAAAGGCTATATACGATAATATTGGTTTAGGCGACAATGTGGCTTATCCATTAGATTTAGTTGGTTTTGTTGACAAATTAGCCGCTGTTGAAGAAAACGGTAAAATAGTTCCTAGAATTAAAGTTAGTGAAGATGCGATTAAAACAACAAATCCTGGATATAAAAAAGTATATAGATTTTATGATAAGGAAACTGGAAAAGCATTAGGAGATGTAATTACATTAGCAGATGAGATTATTCCAGATAATAAATATACTTTAGTTAAATGCAGTGATAATAGCAAGATGACAATAACTAACTATAATGTTAAGGAACTTCAATCTACTATATTTAAATATGGAAAACAAGTATATGATAGAGTATCACCTAAAGAATCAAGAACTTATTGTGAAAAAGAAATTGATACCATACCATCAGAAGTTATAAGAAGTATTAATCCTTGCCAATATAATGTTGGTTTATCAGAACAATTATATGAATTAAAGAATGATATGATTAATCAAAAAACTAAAAAGAGAGTTAGAAGACTTGGTGATTAATCATGTTTAATAATTCCGACCAAATATTTAATAAATTATTTTTTGAAGAACGAAGTGCTAATGAAATAAGAAAAACAGAGGAATTATATGAATTGGTAAACTATTTCTTTCGAAAGGTATATGATTACCAAAAAGATATTTTTTACGAATTATTACATAGTGACTATTGTTCATTGGGTTATTTAAAAGATATTGGTTATTATGCTGTTGTAGATATGGAAAGAGGGCAATATAGTTTTCCTGATGGCTTACCTTGTCAGAATCTAAATAAAGCATTTAGTATATTAGTAAATGGTTTACTAAAAAGTAAAAGTATTGAATATGAATACAAAAATAAAGAAAAATTAGTTAAGGAATCATCTAAAAATAATGGTGACTACAATTCGTTAGTAGTTAAATATGAATATATTCTTGATAAGTGGTATAAATACTATGATGGAGATATTCCTGATATAATTATAAATAATTGTGAAACTGAATTAAATTGTTCTATTTTGGATAATAAAATTTATAAATACAACAGAGATACAAAAAAAATAGATGTAATTATTAATGATAAAATTAGAAAAGAAAAACTAGATGAATTAAAAATGTATTTAGAGGAAATAAAAACTATTAAGATAGAAGAAAGAAAAATAACGAAACCTTTTGTTACTACTACTGGATATAACTATTACTTAAATAATGGTAGAATATTACCAAGAGAAAAAATAACTAAAGGAGGTAATGATGGCAGTGCTGTAATCATTGTCCCAGAAGTAAATGGTGAATACCTTACTGTTATAGAGCCAAGAGTTTTTACTACAAAAACAGTAGCAGTAGGTTTCCCCGCAGGATATATTGAAAAAGGTGAGAGTCCTAAACTAGCAGCTTTAAGAGAATTAAAAGAAGAAACAGGTTATGTATCAGAAAATTTAATAGAACTAGATTCATATTACCAAGATGAAGGAATAAGTAGTGCATATAATCATATCTTTTATGCTAAAAATTGTAAAAAAGAATATGATCAAAATCTAGATGAAGATGAAGTAATTAGATATATGCTATTTAATTATGAAGAATTATTAGAATTAGAAAGAATGGGCTATCTAAATGGAGCTAATTCTAAACTAGCATTAACAAGAATTAAGAAGATAAAGGAGTGATAAAGATGTTTGATGCTAAAAAAACTACTGAAGAAATTGTAGAATTTATTAGAGATTATTATAAAAAGAATAATCTAAAAGGAGCCGTATTAGGAATAAGCGGAGGAAAAGATTCTGGAGTAGTTGCTGCTCTCTTAGTAAAAGCTTTAGGTAGTGAAAATGTAATTGGTTTAACCCTACCATGTCATTCTAAAGATAAAGATGCAAATCTTGCTAAAAAAGTAAGTAATTATTATGGTTTCAAATTATTAAATATTGATTTAACTAGTACTTTTGATACTTTTAGAAATGAAGTATTAAAATTAGGTAATTATACAGATGCTCACCTTAAGAATAGTGATATTAATCTAAAACCAAGACTTAGAATGAGTGCTTGCTACTACATGGCTGCTTTAATGAGTGCCTTGAATGGCGGTGGCTATTTAGTAGCAGGAACGTCTAATAAATGTGAACTTTATGTAGGTTACTTTACCAAAGGAGGAGACTCTGTTCATGATATTGCTCCTATAGCGGATCTAACTGTCGAAGAAGTTATCAAAGTAGGAGAATACTTAAATGTTCCTGAAGATGTGTTATACAGAACTCCAGATGATGGACTATCTGGTCAAACAGATGAAGAAAAACTAGGAGTATCTTATAAAGATATTGCTACATATATGGAAGGTAAAGAATTACCTGAAGAAGTATCAAATAAAATAAAAAAACTACATAATAGTAATCTACATAAATTTAGTATACCAACTTATCGAAAAAAGTAATTAGAAAGAAGGCGGTAATATGAATACTTATAAATTAGAAATTAAAAATAATGATTTTCTAAATATATTAAGTAAATATTATACTCAAATATTAGGACATCCTTGTAATGTAAAAGAAAAACATGAAATTGACTATGGTAGGTATGGTGATAAGTCTGCTAAGGTAGAATTATATTATGAAGAAACAATTGATATATTAGGATATAAAGCTACTAAAACAACAACAATATCTAAAGAAAATGTAGAAGACATTTTTAATGAATTAATTAATGATAAAGGACTAATAATTGATATATTATTATATAATTCTGGTGTTAGAAAAGAAGGAGATTATCGTGATGAATATGAAGTGTCATACTTTAATGGCGTAACAATAACACTGAAAGAGAAGCAAAAAGGTTATATGAGAACAAAATTAGTATGAATAGGTGATTATATGAAAATAGGAGTCTATGTCGGAAGTTTTGATCCCTTCCATAAAGGACATGAAAATATTATCTATCATTTACTAAATAAAAAATATATAGATAAAATAATAATAATTCCAACATTAAGTTACTGGGATAAAAATATTAAAACAAGTTTAGAAGATAGAATTAATATGATTAAAAATATTGAAGATAGTAATATCGAAGTAAATACTAGTTTAAATGCATATGAATATACATATGAAATAATGGATGAATTAAAAAGACAGCATCCCGAGGATAATCTCTACCTCATAATAGGAGCGGACTCTCTTACTAGTTTTAATAAATGGAAAAAAGTAGAAAAGATTCTTGAAAACAATATCCTTGTAATTCCAAGAAATAATATCGATACCAATAAATATATAAATGAATTTAAAGAAAAAGATAAATTTATTGTAGTAAGTGATTTTAATCAGGATATATCTTCTACGATGATTAGAGAAAAATTAGATAATAATGATTATACTAATTTAGATAAATATATTGATAAAAAAATATTAAATTATATTATAATTAATAATTTATATACTTCAAAATGAAATATATATGATAAAATAAAAGATATATGAAAGAAGGTATAGAAAGTGAAAGAAATAATCGAAAAATTAACTAAATTAGAAAAAACAATTAGTACCATGGAATCATGTACTGGTGGTGGAGTAGCTAATGCTATTACTAATATTGAAGGAGCAAGTGTTATTTTAAAATTTAGTGCCGTAACTTACTCTAATGAATATAAAATAAAAATGGGTGTTAGTAGTGATATAATTGACAAATACTCTGTTTATAGTAGTGAAACTGCTGATGAGATGAGTAAGAATATTAGTATTTTTGCTAACTCTAACTATGGAGTGGGCATTACTGGGAAACTAAATAGAGTAGATGAGTTTAATCCTTATGGAGAAGATAATATTGTCTTTATAAGTATCTATGATAAAGATAAAGATAAATATTATAATGAAAAAGTAGAGGCTACAATGTCATCTAGAAAAGAAAATAAAGAATTAGTAATAAACAAAATAATAGAAATGCTTTTAAGAATTGTGTAGGTGACTTTATGAATTTAAATCCTCTTATAGATCTTTTACTAAGAAGATATATAGGTGGTATACCATTTTTTAATAAACTTGATAATATGATTAGAAAGAATAAGGCTTATTTAGCATATATGATTAATGAAGTTACTGCTAAGGAATCTTTTGATTATATTATTGTAAGTGGTAATTTTGGCAAAGAATTTAGGAAGTATTGTAAGAAAAATAGTTTACTTAAGGATAAAGTAATTTGCGTAAATGGTTCACTTCGCGAGAATGAAAACATAATACCTTTTTGGAAAGATTATGATATTAATAATAAAAAAATAATTTTTATTGATGATAGCTTTTATTCTGGAAGAACAAGAAATAAGGTTAAAGAAGCTGTAATTAATAATAAAGGAATATTTCTTAGAACTTATGTATATTATGATGGAAGCAAAATAAAAGAAGATGATGTCATAAGTTTTTACAGATATTATGATTACCACTAGGAGGTATTATGAAGTATAAAATCTTTACAAATAATAAAGAATTATCTAATAAAATAAAGGAAGAAGTTAGTGTTAAACTTAGTAGAAATAATTTTATATATAATGAAGAAGAATATGATTTAGCTATTGCAATTGGTGGTGATGGATCTTTTCTTCATATGGTTAAAGATACTAATTTTAATAGTGATGTTTTATATGTAGGAATAAATGCAGGTACTCTAGGGTTTGCCCAAGAAATATCTATTGATAATATTGATAATTTTATTGAAGATATAAAAAATCATAATTATAAAGTAGATTATATTGGTATTGAAGAAATAAAAGTAAATACAAATAATTCTACATCATACTTTAACGCTTTAAATGAAATTGTTGTAAGAGATAAAGAACTAAATACATTACTATGTAATGTTTTAATAGATGATTCTTATTTAGAAAAGTTTATTGGAGACGGACTACTTATTTCTACTTCTTTTGGTTCCACTGCATATAACTTAAGTTTTGGAGGTGCAATAGTATATAATACCTTTCATACTTTAGAAATAACTCCTATTGCCCCGTTAAATAATAAATCATATCGAACATTACTTAATTCTGTAATATTACCAGATAATAAGAAAATAATATTAATGCCTAAAAAGAATAGCCTTTTAATTACTATCGATGGGGAAAACAGTTATTATGATGATGTTACTTCAATAGAAGTTTCTTCTAGTAAAAAAAAGATTAAATGTTATCGAAATATTGATTATGATTTTTGCAAAAAAATTAATGAAAAATTTCTTAAATAATGGTACAATAAAACTAAAGAAGGTGTAATTATGGATGGAAAGACTTATAATAGTGAAGAAGAATTTTTAAAAGACTATGATCCAAGTAAATTTGACAGGTTAGCGGTAACTACTGATATATTAATATTTAGTATATCTGAAGAATATGAAGATAATTATCGAAAACTAAGTAGTAAACACTTTAGTGTTTTACTTGTTAAGAGAGATAATTATCCTTATAAGGATAAATGGTGCTTGCCAGGAGGATTTATTAAAGTAGATGAGGATATTGAAGATGCTCCTATTAGAATATTAAAAAATGAAACAGGTATCTCTGATATCTATTTAGAACAATTATATACATATGGTGGAGTAGATAGAGATCCTAGAATGAGAGTTATATCAACTTCTTATATGGCTTTAATTGATAAAAATAGATTAAGAGATAAACTAAAAGACAATGCTTCATGGTTTAATATAACTAAAGAAGAAGATAAAAATTATATTTATGTTACATTAGATAATGGTACGGATATCTTAAAATATACTATTAAGAAAACATTAAAAGAAAAGACTACTGATAGGTATAAATTTACGGTTGTAGAAAATACTTCTTTAGCTTTTGATCATCCATTAGTAATTACTTCAGGTATGGAAAGATTAAAAAATAAAGCTAGTTATACAGATGTTGTCTTTAATATGATGCCTAAATATTTTACTTTAGGAGAATTACAACAGGTATATGAAATAATTCTTGGAAAGAAACTATTAGATCCAGCTTTTAGAAGAATTATCTCTGATAAAGTAGAAAAAACAGATAAAGTAAAAACAGGTGGAGGTCATAGACCTAGTGTCTTATTCACATATAAGGAGAAGTAAAATATTAAAAAAATAGTTTAAAATAAGGGAAAATAGTTACATTTTTCCTTATTTTTTAATATTTATAGAAATTTATAAAAAAAAGTCATATTTTTGCTTGATTTTCATAGAATTATCTAGTATAATTATAGACGTGTGACTGGCTTAGATGTGCGAAGTTGCTGATACACCCGGTTAAGTTGTCAATTTAAAATAAGGGTTTGTCAGGTAATTCGTTCGGAGCTATGTCTATACTAAGATATAGGCGAAGGGAGGACAACTTATGGCAAAGGAAACTGTGAGAATTAAACTTAAAGCTTTCGACCACAGAGTAATTGATAGTGCTGCTGCTAAAATAGTAGCTACTGTTAAGAGAACTGGCGGAGAAGTATCTGGTCCTGTACCACTACCTACAGAGATTGAAAAGATTACAATCTTAAGGGCAGTACATAAGTACAAAGACTCAAGAGAGCAATTTGAGAAAAGAACTCACAAAAGATTAATCGACATCAAAAATCCAAGTAAAGAGACTATTGATGCACTAGCTCACTTAGATTTACCAAGTGGTGTTGATATCAAAATTATCAAATAAATTAGGAGGAAAAAATGAAAGGAATCTTAGGAAGAAAAAAAGGGATGACTGAAGTTTTTACTGCTGATGGACAATTAATTCCTGTAACAGTTATTGAAGTAGAAGAAAACGTTGTATCTCAAGTTAAGACTAAAGATACTGATGGATATGATGCTATTCAACTTGCTACTGTTAACAAGAAAGAACATCGTAGTAATAAACCAGAAACTGGTCATCTAAAAAAAGCAAACTCTACACCTAAGCGCTTCTTAAAAGAAATTAGAGGTGTGGATGTTAGCACTTACACATTAGGTGATGTGCTTAAAGCTGATGTATTTGCATCAGGAGAAATGGTTGATGTAACTGGCACTTCTAAAGGTAAAGGTTTTCAAGGTGTTATTAAGAGACACAATCAACATAGAGGACCTATGAGTCATGGTTCGCAATACCATAGAGGTGTAGGTTCAATGGGTACTTTGTTACCGATGAGAGTTTTACCAGGAAAGAAATTACCTGGACATATGGGTCATGAGCAAGTAACAATTCAAAATTTGGAAGTTATTTCTGTTGACTTAGAAAATAATGTTATCTTAATTAAAGGAAGCGTTCCTGGACCTAAAAACTCTTTAGTATTAGTTAGAACTGCTGTTAAGACTGGTGACAAGACTAAAGAACCAGTAGAACTTATCGTTTACGAAGAAGGAGTATCTTCAGAAGAAGTTGCTGAAGAAACTATGGAAGTAATCGAAGAAGAATTAGCAGAAGAAGCATCACAAGAAGACACTGAATTAACAGAAAAAGCTAGCGAATAGTTAGTTTAAGCAAATAAAAATATATTGTGATGATAAAGGAGGAAATTATGTCTAAGAAAATAGATGTATTAAGCTTAAAGGGCGAAAAGGTAAAGGATATAAAATTAGAAGATAACATATTTAATATTGAACCAAACGATGTAGTTGTAAAAGACGCTATCGTTGCAGCAATGGCTGGAGCAAGACAAGGTACTGCTAAAGTAAAAGACAGAAGCGAAGTATCTGGTGGTGGAAGAAAGCCATATAGACAAAAAGGAACTGGTAATGCAAGACAAGGAAGCATTAGAGCTCCTCACTATAGACATGGTGGAATAGTATTTGGACCTGTTCCAAGAGACTATTCAAAGAAAATGAATAAGAAAGAAAAGAGACTTGCTTTAAAGAGTGCTTTAACATATAAAGTACTTGATAAAGAATTAGTAGTAGTAGAATCTATCGAATTCAAAACAAATAAGACTAAAGAAATGGTTAGCTTATTAGAAGGATTAAAACTTACTAATAATAAAGTATTAGTATGCGTTGAAGAACTAACTGAAAATGTATGTTTAGCTGCTAGAAACTTAGCTAACGTTAAAGTAGTACTTCCAGAAGAAGTAAATACTTATGACTTAGTATGTTCAGATAATCTACTAATTACTGAAAAAGCTCTAAACACTTTAGAGGAGGTGCTTAAATAATGAATAATTATTTAGATATCATCTTAGCACCAATTATTACTGAAAAAACAGCTGGAATGGAAACAGAAGGAAAATATGCTTTCAAGGTTTCTACGAAAGCTAATAAAACAGAAATACGAGAGGCTATAGAAAAGAAATTTAATGTTAAGGTAGCTAGTGTAAATACAGTAAACTCTCATCCTAAAAAGAAAAGAGTTGGAAGATACACTGGTATGACTAACAAATATAAGAAAGCTATCGTAACACTTGAGAAAGGTAATACTATTAGCTTCGACTAATAAGGAGGAAATGAAATGGCAATTAGAGTTTATAAACCTATGACACCTGGTACAAGACAAAGATCTGTTTTGACTAAGGGCGAAATCACTAAAAGTACTCCAGAAAAAAGTCTAACAACTCCAATTAAGAAGAATGATGGTAGAAATAACCAAGGAAGAATAACAGTTAGACATAGAGGTGGCGGAGTAAAAAGAAAATATAGACTTATTGATTTCAAAAGAAATAAAGATGGCATTACTGCTAGAGTAAGTTCTATTGAGTACGATCCAAATAGAAGTGCTAATATTGCTTTGCTAACTTATAAAGATGGAGAAAAAGCTTATATAATAGCTCCAAAAGGATTAAAAGTAGGAGATATCGTTGAATCAGGAGTAAATGCTGATATCAAAGTTGGTAATGCTCTTCCTATTATGAATATCCCAGTAGGTACAGTAATTCATAATATTGAATTAAAACCTGGTAAAGGAGCATCTTTAGCAAGAAGTGCAGGAGCTAGTGCTCAAATTCTTGGTAGAGAAGACAAATATGTAATGATAAGATTATCTAGTGGTGAGACTAGAAAAATCTTAGGAACTTGCAGAGCTACTGTAGGTGCTGTTGGAAATGAAGATTACTCACTTGTAAAAGTAGGTAAAGCAGGTCGTACAAGACATAAAGGTATTAGACCAACAGTTCGTGGTTCTGTTATGAACCCTAACGATCACCCACATGGTGGTGGTGAAGGTAGAGCTCCAGTTGGTAGAAGTGGACCAATGACACCTTGGGGTAAACCAGCATTAGGATACAAGACAAGAAAGAATAAGAAACAGTCAGATAAATATATCGTGACTCGTCGTAAGAAATAAAGAAAGGAAGATTAAGTTATGGCTAGAAGTATTAAAAAAGGACCTTACGTTTTTGATAGATTATTAAAAAGAGTAAGAGCATTAAATGAATCTGGTAAGAAAGAAGTTATTAAAACATGGTCACGTCGTTCAACAATCTTTCCTGAATTTATTGGTCATACATTTGCAGTACATAACGGAAAAGAATTTATTCCCGTATATGTAACTGAAGATATGGTTGGACATAAATTAGGAGAATTTTCTCCTACTAGAAAGTTTGGCGGACACGGTTCTGACAAAAAATAAGATAATTTTCTAAAAGGAGGAAAAAATGGAAAGAACTGAAGCTAAGGCTATAGCAAAAACAGTTAGAATTTCCCCTAGAAAAACAAGACTTGTTATTGATTTAATAAGAGGTAAGAGCGTTGATGAAGCAAGAGCTATTCTTGCTAACCAACCTCAAAGAGCATCTAGAGTAATTTCTAAAGTACTTGAGTCTGCTATAGCAAACGCTGTAAATAACTTTAACATGAATGAAAAAAATCTTTATGTTAAAACATGTTTCGTAGATGAAGCATTAGTAATAAAAAGAATTAAATTTGATTCAAGAGGTCGTACAGGAAGAAACGATCACAAAACAAGTCACATTACTGTAATTGTGGCAGAAAAATAAGATAGGAGGACATTTAGTGGGACAAAAAGTTAGTCCAGTTGGACTTAGAGTAGGTATCAATAAAGACTGGGAATCTAAGTGGTATGCAAAAAATGACTTTTCTAAATACTTAAATAATGATTATAAAATCAGAGAGTATTTAAATAAGAAATATAAAAATGCATCTATCTCTAAAATTCTTATCGAAAGAAATCCTAAGAGATGTGAAGTATTTATCTATGCTGCTAAACCTGGTTTAATTATTGGACAAAGCGGTGTTGAAATTGAAAACGTTAAAAAAGCAGTATCTAAACTAGTAAAAGAAGACATTCAAATATCTGTCGTAGAAGTAAAGAACCCAGATATGGACGCCCAAATAGTTGCAGATACTATTGCTCACAACATCGAAAACAGAGTTTCATTTAGAGTAGCACAAAAGAAAGCTATTCGTAATACAATGAAAGCTGGAGCAAAAGGAATTAAAACTTTAGTTTCAGGAAGACTTGGTGGCGCTGATATCGCTCGTGGTGAAGGATATTCTGAAGGAACAACTCCACTTCACACTTTAAGAGCAGATATTGATTATGCTACTAGCGAAGCTGATACTACTTATGGTAAAATCGGTGTTAAAGTATGGATCTATAAAGGAGAAATATTAGATAGTAAGGGAGGTAATTCTCATGTTGATGCCAAAAAGAACTAAACATAGAAAAACTTTCCGTAGAAGATATGAAGGAAAAGCAAAAGGAAATACTACTCTTCATTTTGGAGAATACGGTTTAATGGCAAAAGAAGGTGCTTGGATTACAACTAATCAAATCGAAGCAGCCAGAATTGCTATGACTAGATATATGAAGAGAGGTGGTAAAGTTTGGATTAATATATTCCCAGACTTATCACTAACTAAGAAACCTCTAGAAACAAGACAAGGTAAAGGTAAAGGAAATCCTGAAGTTTGGGTTGCCGTTGTTAAAGAGGGAAAAATTATGTTTGAAATAGGTGGTGTAGATGAAGCTACTGCTAGAGAAGCACTAAGACTTGCATCTCATAAATTACCTATCAAATGTAAATTTGTAAAGAAAGAAGAAAGTGGTGAAATAAATGAAGACTAATGAACTTAGAAAATTAACCACAGAAGAACTTACTAAAAAAGTTCACGAAAATAAAGAAGAACTTTTCAATTTAAGAATGCAAAAAGCTACTGGTATGCTAGAAAAACCTTCTAGAATCCATGAACTAAGAAAAGAAGTAGCAAGAATAAATACAATTCTTAATGAGAGAAGAGAAGGGTAAGTGAGAATATGAAAGAAAAGAAAGAACTAATTGGAACAGTAGTTTCTGATAAAGCTGATAAAACAATTACTGTTAAAGTTGAAACTTATAAGAAACATCCATTATATGGTAAAAGAGTTAAATATTCTAAGAAATATGCTGCTCATGATGAAAACAATACTGCTCATGTTGGTGATAAGGTTCGCTTAGCCCAAACTAGACCACTATCAAAAACAAAAAGATATGAATTAGTAGAAGTAATAGAGAAAGCTGTTATTCTATAACTCTTCTAAGATAAGGAGGAAAATAATATGGTACAACAAGAAACTAGATTAAAAGTTGCTGATAACTGTGGAGCTCGTGAAGTATTAGTAATTAGAGTTCTTGGTGGAAGCAAAGTTAAAACGGGTAATATTGGAGATATCGTTGTTGCTACAGTTAAGAAAGCTACTCCTAATGGTACTATCGGTAAAGGTAAAGTTGTTAAAGCCGTTATCGTAAGAACAAAAAGAGGAGTTAGAAGAGACGACGGAAGTTATATTAGATTCGATGATAACGCATGTGTTATTATTAAAGATGATAAGAGTCCAGTAGGTACACGTATTTTAGGTCCAGTAGCACGTGAACTTAGAGATAAAGATTTTACAAAGATTGTAAGTTTAGCTAAAGATGTGCTATAGGATGTAAGGAGGAAATATGAGAAAGCTAAAAACAGGTGACAAAGTCGTAGTTGTTTCTGGCTCTAATAAAGGTAAAGAAGGAAAAATCCTTAAAGTATTAGATGAAAAAGTACTTGTTGAAGGTGTTAATATCGTTAAGAAACATTTAAAACCTAAAAACAATAACGGAAATGGTGAAATAGTAGAAACTGAAGCACCTATTCATAAATCTAATGTAATGCTAGTAGATCCTAAGACAAAGAAACCTACGAAAGTAAGAATTGAAACAGATAATAAAGGAAAAAAAGTTAGAGTATCAAAAAAATCTAATGAAAAAATAGATTAATTTGGAAGGAGGGCGTAGTTAAATGAACCGCCTAAGAGAAAAATATGTAAAAGAAGTTGTTCCAAGTTTAACAGAAAAATATAACTATAAGACACCTATGCTTGTTCCAAAATTAGAAAAAATAGTTGTTAATATGGGAGTTGGAGATGCTACTGTTAACTCTAAGAATTTAGAGAATGCTGTTAAAGAATTAGAAAAAATAACAGGATTAAAAGCCGTAGAGACAACTGCTAAAAAATCAATAGCTTCATTTAAAATAAGAGAAGGACACAAAATTGGATGTAAAGTAACTTTAAGAGGAGAAAGAATGTATAACTTCTTAGATAAGTTAATTAGTATTTCACTTCCTCGTGTAAGAGACTTTAGAGGTCTATCTCCAAAAAGTTTTGATGGAAGAGGTAATTATACAATTGGTATTAAAGAACAAATAATTTTCCCTGAAATCAATTTTGATGAAGTAGAAAAAGTTAGAGGAATGGACGTAGTATTAGTAACTACTGCTAAAACTAACGAAGAAGCATTTGATTTATTAAAAGAACTTGGAGTTCCTTTTAGGAAATAAGGAGATAAAAAAATGGCAAAAAAATCAATGATCGTAAAATCAGAAAGAGAACCTAAATTTAAGGTTAGAAAATACACTAGATGTAGTATTTGCGGAAGACCTCATGCAGTTCTTAAAAAATATGGAATTTGCCGTATTTGCTTTAGAGAACTTGCATATAAAGGTCAAATACCTGGTGTAAAAAAATCAAGTTGGTAATTTAATCTTTTGTTAAAGTTGGGGGAATTGGTATGAACAATAATGAACTTATGAAGGGTAAAATGAATGAATTAAAATCTAGAGAAATTATTTTAAAAAAAGAACTTGCAGATATTTGGAAAAAAAGAAATGAATTGAGTAGTTTTATAAATAGATGTGCAATTTTTGATGAATCGGTAATATATTATATAACTGTATTACTTTCTTACAAGGAGAATAAAGCATTTGTTCCATTTATTTATAAAATAATTATACCTGATTTTGCAAGCTATACTAAGGATATTGAGACCTTACATGTTGGAATAGCTGAAGGAGTGTATCTTACAAGATTTAAAGGAAGATATGATTTTGGTACATTATTTCAACAAGAATTTGGATTTAAAATTTTTAAAACCGATGAAAGATTTATAAAATACAATGAGGATCATAGTGAAGCATATAATAGAGAAGAATATATAAGAGTTTACTATGGTAATCGAGAAGTACCAGAGAAGAGCAAAAAAATTACATTTGAATTTTTGCTTGCTGAATATGGAATAGAAAATACATATCCAGTTGAAGTTTCACATTATAATTTCGAGGATTATAGTTATGTACAGGATTATATAAGTTATTTATTTGAATTACAAGTTCAGAATGATGGAAGGCAATTAACTTATGAAGAAATGCAAAGAGCATTAAATGATTTCTTAGAATTAGAAAAAGACAACCCAAAACAAAAGATTAAAAAACCAAATAATAAAGAATCGTAAGATAAGATAAAAGAAGGAGGGATTTAAGATGACAGATCCAATCGCAGATATGCTTACAAGAATACGTAATGCTAATCAAAATAGAGCAGCATCTGTTGAAGTTCCAGTATCTAATGTAAAATTAGAAATAGCTAGAATTTTAAAAGATGAAGGCTTTATTGAAGATTATGAAGTTACGGGTGAAGGCGCACAAAAGACTATGACATTAACACTTAAATATAAAAATAAAGAAAGAGTAATTACTGGACTTAAGAGAATTTCAAAACCAGGACTTAGAGTATATTCTAAAGCTGAAGAATTACCTACAGTATTAAATGGTTTAGGAATTGCTATTATATCTACATCTAAAGGAATTATGACTGATAAAGAAGCTAGAAATAATTCATTAGGTGGAGAAGTAATTGCTTATGTATGGTAATAGATAATGAGTCGTATTGGTAAAAGAGTATTATCTATACCTGAGAATGTTAATGTTAATGTCGAAGGAAATATTGTAACTGTTAAAGGGCCTAAAGGAGAACTTACTTTAGAGACAGTTAAGAATATCAAAGTAACAGTTGAAGAAAATACTGTTAAAGTAGAGCCTTTAAAAGAAGATAAATTTACTCATGCTATGCATGGTACTACTAATGCTAATATTAAGAATATGATTGAAGGTGTTAGTAATGGTTATAAGAAGAGTTTAGAGATTGTTGGTGTAGGTTATAAGTTTAATGTTAGTGGTAACAAACTTACTATATCAGCAGGATACTCTCACCCTGTAGTAATGGAAGTACCTAATGGTCTTACAGTAAAGGGTGTAAGTAATACTGAAATAGATATTGAAGGTATTAGTAAAGAATTAGTTGGCGAATTTGCCGCTAATGTACGTAAGGTAAGAGGACCTGAACCATATAAAGGTAAAGGTATTAAGTATAAAGACGAACATATTCGTCGTAAAGAAGGAAAGAAAGCTTCTAAATAATAAATAGGAGGAATTACTATGATTAAGAAAGTTTCAAGAAATGAAATGAGAAAAGTAAGACATGCAAGAATTAGAGAAAATCTTTCAGGTACTGCTGAAAGACCAAGACTATGCGTGTTTAGATCAAATGCTAATATTGAAGCTCAAATAATCGATGATGTAAAAGGTGTTACTTTAGTTAGTGCTACTTCTTTAGATAAGGAATTAAAACTTAAAAATGGAAGTAATATTGAAGCTGCTAAAGTAGTTGGAGCAGAAATCGCAAAAAGAGCTAAAAAAGCAAAAATTACTGCCGTTGTATTTGATAGAGGCGGATACCTTTATCATGGACGTGTTAAAGCTTTAGCAGAAGCTGCACGTGAAGGCGGATTAGAATTCTAGAAGGAGGATAACTTCATGAACGAAGAAATTAAGAAAGAAGAAAAAAAGCCAGTTAATACTGAAAAAGTAGAAAAAACTGAGAAGAAAGAATCAAAACCTCGTAAGTTCGATAATAAGAACAGAAAACCTAGAAACAACAGCGAAAAGAGAGTTTCAAAACCTAAATCTGATTTAGAAGATAAAGTTATTGAAATCAGAAGAGTAACTAAAGTTGTTAAAGGTGGTAGACAATTTAGATTTGCTGCTACTGTCGTAGTAGGAAATAAGAAAGGTCTAGTTGGTTTAGGAACTGGTAAAGCACATGAAATGCCAGATGCAGTAAAGAAAGCTACACAGGCTGCAACTAAGAATGTTGTTAAAATTGATTTAATTGATAATAGAACTATTTCACACGATATCACTGTTAAAGAAGGAGCAGTTAGAGTTATGCTTAAACCTGCTAAAGAAGGTACTGGAGTTAAAGCAGGAGGTCCTGTTAGAGATGTATTAGAACTAGCAGGTGTTAAGGATGTACTTTCTAAATCATTAGGATCAAGTACTAAGATTAATGCTGCTAGAGCTACTTTAAGAGCATTAAAAGCACAAAAGAGTCCTGAACACGTTGCATACTTAAGAGATAAGAAAGTAGAGGAATTAAGATAATGAAATTACATGAATTAGAAGCAGTATATGGCTCTACGAAAAATAGAAAAAGAGTAGGACGTGGACAAGGATCTGGTACTGGTAAAACAAGTGGTAAAGGTGAAAAAGGACAAAACGCTAGAAGTGGTGGAGGAGTAAGACCTGGTTTTGAAGGTGGACAACTTCCATTATTCAGAAGATTAGCTAAAAGAGGTTTTAACAACTATAACTTTAGAACAGTATATTCTACTGTAAACGTTGAAGATTTAAATAGATTTGAAGATGATACAGTAGTAACAATCCAACTACTTAAAGAAGTAGGATTAATTAAGAAAGAATTAGATGGTGTTAAAGTATTAGGTGGTGGCGAATTAAAGAAAAAGCTTACTGTTAGAGCTAATGCTTTCACTAGAAGTGCTATAGAGAAAATTAATAATAATGGTGGAAAAACTGAGGTGATTTAGATGTTTAAAAATCTAAAACTTATCTTTAGCCCAAAGAATAAAGATATCAGAAAAAGAATTGGTTTTACCTTATTTGGATTATTAGTTTTCGCTATAGGTACAACCATCCCCGTTCCAGGAACAAAGGGAGCAATCTCTAGTCTTGGACTATGGGAATTATATAATGCTATTGGAGGAGGAGCACTAAAGAACTTTTCAATATTTGCTCTAGGTGTTATGCCTTATATCTCCGCTAGTATCATTACTGGAATATTACAAATGGATATAATTCCTTACTTCACTGAACTAAAAGAATCAGGAGAGCAAGGAAGACAAAAAATTAATCAAATAAATAGATATATTGGTATTGCTCTTGCCTTTATTCAAGGATTTGCTATGGCATTTACTTTTGTTAAAGGTCAAGATACATTAGTATACTTAAAGATTGCTATAATACTAACGGCTGGTACAGCCTTCCTATTATGGTTAGGAGATCAAATTACTCAAAAAGGTATTGGAAATGGTATATCACTACTTATCATGGCAGGTATTATTTATACTGTACCTAAAATGTTTATTGATACATTCACTACCTTAGTACTAGATCATACTGGTTCATTATTTGTAGGAATAATTGGTTATGTAATCTTTGTACTAGTATATCTATTAATAATAGTTGGAGTTGTCTTTGAAGAATCTTCGGAAAGAAGAGTACCAATCCAATACTCTAACAGAACAGCATCTGCTTATGGTGCTAAACAAAATTATATTCCATTTAAGTTAAATTCTGCTGGTGTAATGCCTGTTATCTTTGCATCAGTAATACTTACTATTCCAACATTTATAGCAGGTCTACTAGGAGAAGAATCAGGATTTTCTGTATTTGTATCTAAATATATTAATTATACAACTCCTACTGGTTTTGTATTATATATCATACTAATATTTGTTTTTGGATTCTTCTATACTAATATGCAAATAAATCCAAAGGAATTAGCTAAGAACTTAAATAAGAGTGGTGGCTATATCCCAGGAGTAAGACCAGGAGTAGAAACAGAAAAATATATTAAAAAGATATTAAATAGAATAACTCTACTTGGATCAGTATTTATAGCGGTAATCGCTGCTCTTCCAATCGTCTTTAGTAGTTTTATTAATACTGGACTACCTGCATCTGCTAGTATCGGTGGTACTGGAGTACTAATCGTTGTAGGAGTTGCAATCGAAACATACAAGCAACTTGAAAGTAGTTTAATTAATAGAAACTATAAAGGAGCTAGATAATGAAGAATTTAATCTTTATTGCTCCTCCTGCTGCTGGTAAAGGAACTATCTCGGAGATGATAGAAAATAGATTTAATCTTCCACATATCTCTACTGGTGATTTACTTAGAGATGAGATAGCTCATATGACTAAATTAGGTCTTGAGATAAAAGATGCTATGGCAAGGGGAGAATTTGTATCTGATGAAGTAATTACTAGATTATTAAAGAAGAGACTAAGTAGTAAAGATATTAAAAAAGGCTATGTCTTAGATGGATATCCAAGAAACATTAATCAAGCCGGGGAGTATGATAAACTTTTAGAAGAATTATCATTTGATATGGGTAAAGTAATTTATTTAAAGATAGATAAAGAGACTGCTACTAAGAGAGCTTTATCTAGAGTAGTATGCCCATCATGTGGTGCTACTTATAACTTAAGTAATCCAGATTTATCTCCTGTAAGAGAGGGAATCTGTGATAATTGTGATAGCAGCTTAAGTGTAAGAAGCGATGATAACGAAGAAACATTCAAGAATAGATTTGATACTTATATGAAAGAAACATACCCATTAATTGAGTATTATAAGAATAAAAATAATCTAATCGAGATTGATGCAAGTAAGAGCCCAAATGAGATATTTGAAGAAATTAAGAAGGTAATTAAATAATGATAACTATTAAGAGTGATTATGAATTATCATTAATGAAAGTTGCAGGTAAGATAGTTTACGATACTCATCAGTATTTAAAGCCTTTTATTAAAGAAGGAATAACTACTGGTGAGTTAGATAAACTAGCTCATGACTATATAATAAGTAGAGACGCTTATCCATCATGTTTAAATTATGAAGGATTTCCGAAAAGTATATGCATTTCCGTAAATGAAGAAGTTGTACACGGTATACCAGGTAAAAGAAAACTAAAGAATGGTGATATCGTTACCTTAGACATTTGTGCATGTTATAAAGGATATCATGGAGATTCCGCTTGGACTTATCCGGTAGGAGAAATCTCAGAAGATAAAAAATATCTTTTAGAACATACAGAGAAAGCATTATATGAAGGTCTTTCTAAAATAAAAGATGGTGTAAGATTAGGAGACATCTCTAATGCTATTGAAGAATATGCGTGTAAGCATAAACTAGGAGTAGTAAGAGAACTAACTGGTCATGGAATAGGAAATAACCTGCATGAAGATCCTGATGTTCCGAACTTCGGAAAAAAAGGAACTGGTCCAGTACTTAAGAAAGGTATGACTATCGCAGTAGAACCTATGCTTAATCTAGGAACAAGGAAAATCTATATCTTAGATGATGACTGGACAATTATTACAGGTGATAATAAACCATCAGCCCACTTTGAACACACTGTAATAGTAACAGAAGATGGCTGTGAGATATTAACAGGAGGCGATAATATTGAGTAAAGAAGATTTAATTGAAGTAGAAGGAAAAGTAATCGATAATTTACCTCAAGGAAAGTTCAAAGTTGAACTAGATGGAGGACACATCGTAGTGGCCCATGTTTCTGGTAAAATGCGCATGAATAACATACGTATCTTACCAGGTGATACGGTTGTTTTAGCAATGTCACCATATGATCTAACACAAGGGCGTATAGTTTATAATAAGAAATAGGAGTGATGATAAATGAAAGTTAGAGCATCAGTAAAGAAAATTTGCGATAAATGCAAAATAATTAAAAGAAATGGAAAAGTAATGGTTATTTGTGAAAATCCAAAACACAAACAAAAACAAGGTTAATAGGAGGAAATAAATAATGGCAAGAATTAAAGGTGTAGATATTCCAAATGATAAGAGAATTGAAATATCTCTTACATATATCTACGGTATTGGAAGACAATTATCAAAGAAAATCTTAAGTGACGCTAAAGTAAATTTAGATACTAAAGCAAAAGACTTAACAGATGATGAACTTACTAGAATCAGAAAAGAAGTAGACAAACACTTAGTTGAAGGTGATCTTAGAAGAGAAGTAAATATGAACATCAAAACTAAGATGGAAATTAATTCTTATCAAGGTACTAGACATAAAAAGAATTTACCAGTAAGAGGACAGAGAACTAATAGAAACGCTAGAACTCATAAGAGAGGTAGTGCTGGTAAAGGAAAAGTAGTAGCTAATAAGAAAAAATAATTAGGAGGAAAGTATGGGAAAATATAATTCAAGAAAAAGAAAAACTAAGAAGAATATTCCTGCTGGAGTTGCACATATACATTGTTCATTTAATAATACAATTGTAACTATTACTGACCTAGAAGGTAATGTAGTATCTTGGGCATCATCTGGTAAACAAGGAGTAAAAGGAAGTAAGAAATCTACTCCATTTGCTGCTGGTATGAGTGCTGAAGCAGCTGGAAGAGATGCAGTAGCAGCTGGTATGAAAACAGTTGATGTATTTACTAAAGGTTTAGGAGCAGGAAAAGAAACTGCTGTCAGAAGCCTTCAAACTGCTGGATTAGAGATTAAATCAATAACAGATGTAACACCAATTCCACACAATGGTTGTCGTCCACCTAAAAGAAGACGTGGATAATAAAAGGAGGAATTCATATGTTAAAATTTGAAAAACCAGATTATAAAATTAAAGAATATGGCGAAGATAATTTCTATGGTAAATTTGTTTTAGAACCACTAGAAAGAGGTTTTGGAACTACTATTGGTAATGCTCTTAGAAGAGTAATGTTATCATCTTTACCAGGAGATGCAATTACTTCCGTTAAAATTGATGGGGTTGCTCATGAATTCCAAAAGATGGATGGAGTAATTGAAGATGTAACTGCTATCGTGTTAAATTTAAAGAGTATTGTTATCAAGAATCATGCTAGAGGAACTGATAAAACATTATACTTAAAGAAAAATACTCCTGGAGTAGTAACTGCTGGTGATATTGAAAAAGATGCTGATATTGAAATATTAAATCCAGACCAAGTTATTTGTACTCTAGTAGAAGGTGGAAAACTTAACATGGAAATGACTGTATCAGATGGTCGTGGATATGTTGTAGCAGATGAAAATAAGAAATTATTTAAGGATGATAAAACAAAAGTAGGAGCAATTGCTATCGATAGTCTATATTCTCCAATTGAAAGAATTAACTATGAAGTAGAAAATGCTCGTGTTGGACAAAATAATAACTATGATAAGCTTACAATGGAAGTTTGGACCAATGGTTCAATCATGCCAGAAGAAGCAATGGCTCTAGGAGCACGTATTCTTATGGAACATTTAGAAGTTATCACTGACTTAAATTCAATTGCAGATGAAACAGGTCTTATGATAGCTAAGAGTGAAGATCCTATTGTTAAGATGCTTGATACTTCTATCGATGACTTAGATTTCTCTGTAAGAGCATATAACTGCTTAAAGAGAGCTAATATTATGACTTTAAGAGATTTAACTGAAAAGACAGAAAATGAAATGATGAAGATTAGAAATCTTGGTAAGAAATCACTTAAAGAAGTTATTGATAAAGTAAAAGATATGGGTCTTACATTTAAAGATGAAAATTAGTATAGGAGGATAATTATGGCATATAGAAAATTAGGAAGAGAAACTAGACATAGAAGAAGTATGCTTTCTAATATGACAAGAGAACTTATTTCTAAAGAGAGAATTGTTACTACTGAAACAAGAGCTAAAGAAGTAAGAAAAAGCTTTGATAAGATGGTAACTTATGGTAAGAAAGGTACTCTAGTTTCTAGAAGACTTGCTCTAGCATTCTTAGAAAATGATAAGAAAGCAGTAGAGAAAGTATTTAATGAATTAGCACCAAGATATAAAGATAGAAATGGTGGTTATACAAGAATAATTAAAATGACTGAAAGAAAAGGAGATAACGCTCTAGAAGTTATTTTAGAATTAGTTTAAGAAACATAGTTTTATGTTTCTTTTTTTATTAACCGCTTCGCTAACGGATTAACAAGTTAATCCGCGGAAATACTTTTATTAGAAATATCCAGTATATAGATAATACTCTGGATAATAAATAATATAATATAATATGGACTTAAACAAAAAAAATAATTAAAATTGATATTTTTATTGAATAATTATATTTGTAAAAACATATAATATAATTGACAAATAGTTATCTTTTATGATAATATATTGTCAGTGAGTGAGTAGTTCGCTGAGTAACTGAAGGGTGCGATTAATTCACACCAGCAGGCTTGCCCTGTGG